>WAPE01000115.1 GCA_015520865.1 Candidatus Iainarchaeum sp. | reverse complement strand
TTCCTCAAAAGAGAGAGATCTTCTTTCTCAAAAATAAAGGGAATAATAAAAAGGTAAATAAGTAGGTAAATTGTACATTTTAGAAATGAAGAAACTTTTATTTCATCAAGTAAACCAAAAATGCCGATCGATAGTAACAGGGGTACAAAGTACCTCCAATCGAGGATATGGACACCAGATCTATATAGATACCACGTGTAAATTATGTTCTGGGAAACTATCGAAAAGAAAGAGGCAATAGCAATACCAAAAGCACCTAGACCCCTAAATAAGAAGGAAATAAACAGGAAAGACAAAAGTGAAAGAAGGTTTGCGATAAAAAATTCTCTTTTTCCGTTAAGAGCAGCAACAGTAGCCCCATTAGCACCAAATACAGCATTAAAATAGGATCCGAGACTTAGTATCCTGAGTATGTTTCCACTACCACTAAATTTGTTTCTATAAAGAATCGAAAGAACTAGATCCGGTTTGTAAAGTGCGATGGCAAGAGGAGGGGTAACTACGAAGGCTATCCACTTAGTGATAAGTCTATAAAGGTTTGACGCTTCTTTCCTTGAGAACCGTATAACCTCGGTAATAACAGGAAAAAATATGAAAACTGCCGAACCGAGAACCACACCAAACAGAGAAGAAAAGGTCCTCGAGGCTGCGTAGACAGCTGTTTGAACAGGACCAACTATAATAGCAGCCCACCCGTTTTCCATTGACCGAAGTCGCCCCACAACAGTGGAAGCAAAGTAAAGACGTGATTCTTGCCACAATTCCATTTCTCGTTCAGTTAAAAGTAGAGTAAGGTGTACACGGAGACCACTTTTTCGGAGAGCAATTATAGCTGATAAAGCAGAAGACAGCACTAAATAAATGTAAAAAATTAGTTTGCTTCTAAAGAGTACAAGGATTGGTACCGACAAAAACAAGAGAAGGGAGTGAGATCCATCAGCCCAAATTTTGATTTTGTACGACAAACGAGCTCTATCTGCTTGAATAACCGCACTTCTCAAAGTAAAGAAAATTACCAATGCAAAAAACAGAAATGCCTCCAAAAACATACGGAAAAATATTAATATTACCATTGATCCTACAAAGCCGAAAAAGATCGCATTTCGTAAAGCAAAAGAAAGAAAAGCTTCAAGGTAACTCTTGCTTCTATAACGGGGGAGAATAGAAGGTATCCCACCCATTAAGAGAAATGCGCCCGTAGAGGCAAAGCTGAAAACCGCAAAAAATATTCCAGTATCTTCCTTCGGAAAAATTCTAAGTACAGCAACATTAAGAATGAAGGTAGAGAGCGCCAGTAAAACGCTCACCACAAAAACGACTAACGTACCTTTCGCAATCTTAGCGTAGTAATGAGGGGCCTCCACAAAAGAAGAAAAATAAAATACATCATATTATATAATCGGTTTCCCGCGAATACCAGGATTCTGTACACCAAAGTACTTCAAAACCGTAGGCAGGAAGTCGTATATCTCAACGAAGACCTCTTTGCTGTCTTCCTGTCCCGGAAGATGTAAGGAAAACACTCCAATCTCGGAGTGGACTGCGTCGTCTGGTCCCGTGTCGTTCTCTCTCTGGTACGGAGTATCATAACCAACGGTGCCGATGGCCCGCCACCGAAGGTTATCAAAGTAAACCATGAGATCGGGTGGATCACCACGGGCTTTGGGATATATGTCCTCCGGGTAAAACACCTTGTTCTCCCACTTCTCCCCGTTGGGTCCTCGGAGGGAAAGGATCAGGTCCTTCACCTCATCCCTGAACTCGTAGAACTTTGAGGGCTGAACAATTCCTTTGGGTTCTCTCCCTACGAGGTTTATGAACATTCGAGAGTAGTATCCGCCCCAACCCCAGACGTAGCTCTTCTCCCAGTCAATAGGAAGCTCCCCAAGGCGGGTAACTTTTTCTACAGGATGCTTCAACTTCAATAGTCCTTCCTCGATGAGCCACTGGTTAACGGCGAAGGCCCCGTCCATCCGCTGGATTCCATGATCTGAGACAATGGCCACAGCAACTTCATCGAGATCGACGAGTTTCAGGATTTCGCCAATCTTCTTATCGAGGAGCTTGTAGTAGTCTGGAATAACGGAAGAGTACTTTCCAGGTTCATAGAGATGGTGAGTTTCGTCGAAGTACCTCCAGAAGGCGTGGTGAATCCGATCTAAACCTATCTCAACGAAGTGGAAGTAGTTCCAATCCTTCTCGGTTAGAAGATACTTAATTACCTCAAACCGCTTTTCTGTCATCTCCCAGACGCCTTCTTTTACGGCATCTTTATCCTCCCTACGGAAAGGAACGTCAAAGATGTATTCGCCGACTAATTTCTCGATTTCTTTCTTTAGTTCTAGAGGATAGGTATAGTCAACGGACGAGTCGGGCGTTATAAAGTCAGAGATAAGATAACCCTTAAGCTTTGGTGGGGGGTAGGTCGGAGGAAGTCCTACAATAACGGAGGAGTATCCTTTTTCACCCAGATAGTCCCAGACCTTCGGTTCCTTTATACTCGTCGAGTTGGCTATCCAAATGTCATTATAGGTTCCTTTCTTCCTGTGTCGAAAACCATAAACACCCAGCTCTCCCGGGGTTTTACCCGTTACCATAACCATCCAGGCAGGGATCGTTATCGCAGGAATTGTCGTTTTCATGGGTCCGTAAGTGGAAATTTTTAGGAGCTTTCTAATGTGAGGGAGGTCGTCAATAAACCGGTTAAATAGAAGTTCTGGAGGAGCTGAATCCAGTCCGATTACCAACATTTTCTTCATTTTTCCACCTCCACAAAGGGGTTATCGAAACTTTTGACCACCTCGAAGACCTCAGGACGCATGAAGTATTCGGGAGGTCTTTCGCCTCTCCTTATCATCTCCCTAATCTTTGTCCCGCTGAACCGTATCCTGTACTCCTCTCCATGCGGGCAGATCTTCTCATTCACTATTCCACCGCACTTTTTGCAATAAAAGAACTCCCGGAAGAAGAGGGGCGTAATACCGAGGTCGGGAAATTCGTTGAAGATCTCATGGGCCTCATAGGGACCGTAGTAGTTTCCTACACCAGCATGGTCTCTCCCAACAGCGAAGTGGGTACAACCAAGGTTCTTTCTCATAATAGCATGGTGCACAGCTTCTCTAGGCCCAGCATAGCGCATCGGGTACCTGAGGAATGATAATACAGCTGTGTTCTTCGGATAGTAGTGCTCGAACAGTGTTTGGTAGGCCTTTAAGATCACTCCATCCTTATAGTCGCCAGGTTTCTTTTTTCCCAGAACCGGACTAATAAGAAGCCCGTCCACAAAGGTCAAAGCAGATTTCTGGACGTATTCGTGGCCAAGGTGCGGTACATTCCTTGTTTGAAATCCTACGATCGTCTTCCATCCCTTTTCCTTAAATAGAACTCTTGTTTCGTGAGGCTTAAGGGTATAATCTGCGAATGGGTTTGGAAGTTCCTCGATAAGCAATATATCACCGGAAACGAATGTGTCGGGGCGATCGTAGACTTGTTTTACACCGGGGTGGTTTGGATCTGTCGTTTTGAACACCTTCTCGGAGATCTCCTTCCTGTCAAAGGTGTAGATCTCTTCCACCGTAATTCTGGCCACCACCGTATCACTATAAGTGAGCAAAACCGTGTCACCCTCTGAGAAGTCACCGCCGAACTTGGGGAGAAGTATGGGAATCGTCCAAGGTGTATCGTCAGGGAGCCTCATTGTATCAAGTATAGAAGCTAGTTCTTCCGAGCTATTTGGCCCACGCAAAGGAGAATAAACACCCCAAGCAATGTTTTCGAGGTCAACCGCAATATCTTCTGGGATCTCCATCTTAGGATACTCGTCTCGTTCTGATAGTATTCGTTCCCTTGTTTTTCCTGAGGCTACCAATCTAACCAACTTCCCTCCGTGCGGTTTAGCCACCATTCAAATACCCCCTTTCCCTTAAAGCATCAAGAACAGCTTCAACTTCCTCCTGGACGCTCATTTTAGAAGTATCCACGAAAACCTCAGGATTATTTGGTTCTTCATAGACCCCATCATAGCCCGTTAATCCTTTTATTTCTCCGCGCATCGCCTTAGCATAGAGACCTTTTGGATCTCGCTGGATCCTTACTTCTAAGGGTGCATAAACGTAGACCTCAATAAAATCCCCGATTTCTCTTCTAGCGTGCTCTCTAACTACTCGAAACGGCGATATCAAAGAAACGATAACAAAAACGCCGTTTCGAGAAAGGAGCTTAGCCATATAGATAACTACCCTATTATGGAGCTTTCTTGCCTCGTCGGAGAAACCTAAATCCGGATAAAGGGTCTTTCTCACTTCATCACCATCTAAAACCTCTACTTTCTTTCCCATCTCTTTGAGTTTTTGTTCTAGCGCTCTAGCAAGCGTTGATTTACCCGCGCCAGATGGCCCGGTAAGCCATATAACGACCATGAAGATCCCTCAATCTATGTATCCTAGTGCCCTTAGTCTAGCCTTGATCTTTTCTTCTTCCTCTTCCGAGAAAACATTTTCCTTTTCTTCCTCTTCGATCGAAGCCACGATTTCCCTCAAAACATAGGTAACATAGTCAGATACCGACGTGAAACCGGTGTCTTTAATAAGCTCCTTTATCTTGTCGTAAAGGGGTTTTGGTATGGAAACCGTCGTGTACTTTTTTTCGTCTGCCATAGTAGGAAGTGAAGAGAAATGTAATTAAACTTAATGAAGTTTAATTAACCACCAAAAACGAGGAACACCGCCCCTGAAATTATGAACTGGAGGGCTAAAATATACATGACCAAACGTCTTTCTGTCATCCCAGGGAACCTCAAGAAGATATGGGTCACAGAGTAGATCTTCTTGTACCTGGGTTTTAGGGTTCCATCGGGCTGCGGAACTCCAAAGTTCTCTGCCCTAAACTTGGATCTTGCCTTGAGAAGGAACTCCAAGTAGAAGAGAAGGAACATAGCAGCTGCAAAGATCTCTAAATTGCCTAAAATGGCCAAAGCAGCAATATAGGTTCCTACGGCGTAGGGGAGGGTATCCCCAGGGAAAACCTTTGCTGGATACCAGTTGAAGAGTAGAAAGGCTAGAAGCGAGGCCACACCGATGAAAGCAAGGTAAGCTATCCAAAGTTCTCCCAAGAAGAAGGCCTTCAGACCAAGGAAGAAGAGGATTATGGTGGATAGTCCCGCTTCCAGGCCGTTATAGCCCGCAAGCATGTTTAAAGCATTGGAAGCACCCACAACACCGATGGGGACAAGGATCAATGCATAGAACCAGTTTGGAACAGGGAAAGGATTGTACTGAGGGTAAAGGAGGGTTAGTGTCATGAAGGGGAGTGCCAGGAAGAGCGTAAGTAGCGGTTTCAGCCACTGGGGAAGACCTTTCTTCCATCCAAGGATATCATCGATGAAACCAATGTATCCCGAAAGAACGAGGGCCGAAACAATTGCATAGATCTCCGAAAGATGAGATGAACTTCCAAGAAGGGCTTTTAGGAAGAGGTAGAAGAAGATACCGACAGCAATACCAATTACGACGGATATTCCGCCTGCTTCGGCTACGTAAACCTCTTCAAACTTGTTCATATCCCTTCCGACGAGGCCGAAACGACGGGCGACGGGGATCCACCAACGAGTGATAAGGTGGGTCGTCAAGAAAGCCAAGATAAGAGGAATTATTGGTACTAAAGAAACCAAATTTTACCCCTCCGAGAAGAGCTCCTTCACCCGAGGATCGGAAGGATCCGTACCAAGGATGAGGGCAACCTCTTCCTCGGTTAGTCTGGCTCTACGGATGATCTCCCGTGCCCACTCCTTCTTCTTGAACCACAGGGGTAAAAACGGGAATACGTCGAGGATTACCCTCCTGCGGGAAAGGTGGAAGAGTTTTCCGAGTTTTGCAGCAAGCTCTCTCCTCTTCTTGTTTCTTTCTTTGTACTTCGAGAGAAGCTTGATCCAAGTGGGATAAGAGTAGCGGGTAAATTTCCTGTAGGGTTTTTTCTTGGCTACGATAACCCCATTTACGAGGAGCTCTTGTGCATAAGAGAGGAATCCCCAGTACTGTCGTCGAATGATCCTTCCGTTGAAGATATCGGCCCGGGATGCCCATTGGAAGGCCTCGGCAATCTCTTCAGGATCTTCATACTCCCTGGGGATGTTCTCAATGATCCAATAGGTGAACATATCTGGATCCATGTCAAGGGTGGCGGTTAAGGTGAAGGGACGGATAACGTGCTGGCTCTTGAAGATCCTAGCCAGAACCTCGAAGATGTTGGCCTCTCGGTCCCTAAAACCGAGGTCCCTCACGAGATCAAGGGTTATCTTCAAACCATAACGGGCAACCGCCTGGAGATCAAGGAGGGCAGACCTCACATCTCCGCTTTCCCTCTTTGCTAGAAAGAAGATCGCGTTTCGATCGTAGGGGATGCCTTCCTTGTCGAGGATCTTCATAAGGTAAGCGGCGAGCTGGTTGGGCGGGATCCTCTTGTACTCCACCATCCTCACATAGGGATGAAGAGGTGTAACCGATGGAGCCCAAGCGTCGTTGGCCGTGAGGATTACAGGGTTCTTCGACCTTTGAAGGATCTCTACGATTGCTCTAACACCTCCGGCGTCTTCCTTCGGAGACAATCCATCGACCTCATCGATGAGGATGAGCTTCCTTCCTCCAAAGAGGGAAACGGCTTCAGATGCAGCTCCAAGAACTTTTTCAACTGTTTTCCTGTCCCTCGTATCGGAGGCGTTCATCTCTATGAGGTCCCAACCGTACTCCGAGGCCACAGCATAGGCAGTAGCAGTCTTTCCGACCCCTGGAGGTCCGTAGAGGAGAAGTGGCTTCTGTGGCTTGTTGTTCTTCCAGGCTTCGGCCCAAGCGCGGACGATCTGCTTTGCCTGCTCGTTTCCTATGATATCATCGAGCCGCTTGGGCCGGTACTTATACGTCCAGAGGACCACGTAGGTATTTTGAGGAGAAGGGTATAAATTCAGTAGGATGAAGGGCTACGTTAGCATAGAGATCCTCCTCATTGGAGCGGCGATCTTAGGGATCTTCTACGGGCTTCTACCGTCTCTTTCAGGGTTTGCAACCACCTCTTCCGAGAATTACTCCACAGTACTAACCCTGCGTTCCTTTATCACCAACTTCAAGCTCAAAACAGAGGAAGCATTGATCAATGAAGGTAGCTACTTTACTATCTACACTCCTATCGATATGAACCTCTCCCTCAAGGGAAGCGAGATGACCGTGGTGGACAAAAACGACTCTGTGAGCGTCTTTCTTCCGGAGTTCAACTTCCTAGAGAAGAACCTATCGATTAAAGCCGGGGAACGTAACATTCTCGTTGGTGTTGAAGGTGGTGAGCTGAACGTGGAGGTGGTCGGATGAGGGGGTTCTTTTTCACGTCGCTATACATCATCCTGCTCCTCCTCTCACTTTATTCCCTTACCTCCATCGTTAAAACGCTGGAAATACCGCCCCATCCTCGAAATACTGTCATCGATCTCATAGGAAATACCGGATCGGCAACCTTTGGATATAGATCGCCATGTTACATAGATCTAAACACCTTTGGTGAATTAAACACCCTTAATCTACCGGTGGTGAAACCGTGCTAAAGCTGTTGCCCTTCTTTGAGGCACTAGGCTTTCTTACGGTCATAATAGGGCTGTTCTATTCCTCTCTAACGGTACTGCCGTCTTATAATCTGTTCTCGCTGAAGGTTTTCCTAGCCAAGGAAGGAGAGATGCTCCTACTCAAGGGGATCGGCGAATCTCTAAGCTACGGCTACTTTCTAGAGGTAAACAAGAACTTCGATCCTTCCCTCTACAGTGACGAGAAGAACGAACAGTGGAGCGTGCCAAACTACTTTACTTACCCTCCTGGAGGAAAAACAGCCACATGTCAGAGCGTTGATGGAAAAATAGGATGTACGGTATGGAACCTGGATAACAACGGAGATATATGCCCCGTAGTTCAATCATATACGCCTAACCCCGATCCGAACACACTCATCCACCCCAATGGATCCTCCGTTCTCGATTCTTCAAGGGCTCCCCTCCAGGAGGAGATCAATGCAGTATCAAAGCTCCTAAGATCCTACCTGTTCAACCCCAGACTAAGCGCTTCAGTTGATCTATTATCCAACTACAGCTTCCGGTATGCCTATAACTACTCGGTAAAGGGATCTCTAGTGGAAAGAAGCTCCCGGGGAAGCGGTGTGTGGAATCTAAATCCCTTCCTCACAACGAAGAGCGGTGAGGCGTTCTGTATATGCAAGGACTCAAGCGGGAAGGAGTACAACGTCGCCACCTACGAAATGAATGTAGTTTACCTTAATCTCGAAGGAAACGTATCGGGAGTAAAACTCCTCGATGAAAACACCGTCTTCCTTCGATATTTCACCCAAAGGGTTTCTTACATTCCACCAAAATCTTCTGTAACAACATGCAGGATGGTGATAAGGTGATCGGTGTCGTTGGTAAGCCCTCATCGGGAAAATCAACCTTCTTCAACGCAGCCACGGAGCTCAACGTAAAGATGGCGTCTTACCCCTTCACCACGATCGAGCCAAACGTTGGGGTTTCGTGGGTTCGCGTAAAGTGCCCCCACACCGAGATAGGGGTCCCTTGCAATCCAAAGAGCGGTTTCTGCTTGGAGGGAAACCGGTTCGTGCCGGTTAAGCTAATCGACGTTGCGGGACTCGTTCCAGGGGCTCATCAGGGAAGGGGTATGGGAAACAAGTTCCTCGACGACCTACGTCAGGCAGAAGCGTTTATTCAGGTTGTCGATGCTTCTGGGAAGACAGATCTAGAGGGAAATCCCGGGGAAGGAAACCCTGTGGAGGAAGTAAGGTTCTTGGAGAGGGAGCTGATCGAGTGGATAAAGGAAAAAGTGGTTAATGCCTGGGAGAAAGCAAAGAAGCTACCCTCCGAGAAGAGGGACGAGGTTCTGGTAAACGCCTTCACAGGTTTGGGGGTAAAATCGTCCGATGTAGAGGGACTGTTGAACAAGCTAGGTTATCCCGAGGGAAAGGAGGAAGATTGGGCAAGGGAGATCTTCGAGATGAGAACACGGATCATAGCAGCCAACAAGGTAGACGTAGAGGGCTCCGAAGAATGGGTAAAGGAGTTGCAAAGAAGGTTCGACAACGTTGTTCCCACATCGGCCCTGGCGGAGCTCATCCTTCGGAGGGCCGCAAGGGGCGGCTATATAAAGTACGTTCCGGGAGACGGAAACTTCGAGATAATTAAGCCCCTTTCAGAGGAGCAGAAAAAGGCACTCGAGCTCGTTGAAGGAGTTCTTGAACGATGGGGATCCACGGGTGTTCAGGAGGCCATCAACAGGGCTGTTCTAGCGAAGAACATCGTGGTCTTTCCCGTGGCAGACGAGAATAAGTGGACAGACAGCGAAGGAAACGTCCTTCCCGATGCACTTATATTACCCAAGGGGAGCACATCCCTCGATCTCGCCTTCGCGATTCACTCAGAGATAGGAAGAAAGTTCATAGCCGCCATTGATGGAAGGACCAAGAGGAGGATAGGAAAAGACTACGAGCTAAAACACCTGGACGTGATCAAGATCATCGCGGGGCGTTAGGTGCAACGGGACTTCCAGGTGTTGAAATCGTAGGTTGGCTTCCTTGACGCCATCACACAGCAGTAGTAGGCGTTGTTTAGCTTTTTGCAGGTAAGAAAGGCGTAGGTATTGTTTGACTCGTAGAAGATTATCCAGCGGTTTGCTTCGTTCTTACATCTAACCCATTCACCCGGAAACGAAAAGCGCTTCTTCGCAAGGTCCAGGGAAGAGAATCTACCGCAAGTGGAGGCTATCCCTGTGAGCTTGTTGAAGGGGACGTTCTTTTCCTTGAGTGTGGTGATGACGTCGGGGTTATTCGGTGAATAAGCGTAGTAGGCAGCCCCTACCAGGAGTAGGGCGATAGCGGTTAAGCCGACCACTATCCAGAGCTCGCGGTCCATTTTCTTTCACCTCTACTTAGTGGTCGAACCGGGTATTACTCCACCTCCCGGTGTAGGTGTCCCGCCACCTCCACCGCTCGTACAGCCGAGATCTTTCCAGTAATAGGTGTCGTTGGCGGAGTCGTACTCACAAGAGTAGTCACAGTACGTACCAACCCTGTTTACTGTGAATACATCCCCGACGGCTGCATAGTGGACGGTGGAAGCCGTATCGGTGTATCTACAACCAGCCGTGGTTGAATAATAAGCCGTTGTATCTATCGTGCCTGTACAGGTATTTGTAGAATCACAACTTTGGAGAGTGTTGGCCTCCCTGTAAACATCTACCCAAGCGTAGGTATCGATAGAGGGCTCCTTGCACTGGTACCAGTCGTAGGAACCTGGGCAACCTGTCTCAAGAACAGCATTAAGGTTATCGTAAGAAATGGAGTTCGTAGTAACATCTACCTCCTTACATCCGGTGGCCGATCCCTTAGAGGTCGCATTTACAAGCTCGTATCCTTCCAGAGATCCACCAGAACAAATATAGTCCTTATGCATTTCGTTTTGATAGGTATAAACGGTTTCCTTTGTTGTTGTTAGCCGACAGGAGTCTGTGGCTTCACAAACGGCTTTATTACCAGGAGTAGAAGAGCTTACACTACAAGTAACTGCTACATTAGCACTACTTCCAGACGAACAGGATTTAGATGCTAGTATTGTTCCTGTGGCCGAAACGATAGAAACGGTAACATCGAGGTTTGGAGATTCGTCCTCGGCAGCACAAGTGGCTGTTTTCCCGTCGTTAGTAAGGCTTACTCCAAGGATTACAGGTGGATCGTCGGAGGTAAGTAGCTTCGTGCTAGAAACATCGTTTCCCCAAGAATCTACCACCCTGCAGGTGAAGTTGCGTTCGGACCCGGTTGGCCAGTCTACGGTGAATGTGCGGGTTAGGGTGGCTGGCTCGCCGGCGTTACCCTCTACTTGGCAGCAAGGAGCTGAATTACCGTCGACGTAGAGGTAAACGGTGAAGGCTGTTTGGTTATCCTCTCCCTCACAGGAAACGGTTATGGTCTGGTTGTGGGGAACACAACCCAGGGGACTCTCGGGCGAAACGGTAAAACTAAGGATTGCTGGCGGGATGTTATCCTCGCTGGATCCGCCACTGCCTCCTGGGTTGGAGGTGACGCTCACCGTTGCGGTTGCGGAGGAGGAGTTGCCGGCGGTATCGGTTGATATACACTTTGCTGTGTGGGTGCCGGCAACGGAGTAGGTAACAGTGGTTGAGCAGGAAGCGGAGGTTCCAGAGACTGTGCAGGTCTTGGCTGGAGTACTGTCGGTGGAGTTCTTGTAGATCTCGATGGTGGAGAGTGCGTTGTTGTCGGTGGCTGAGCAGGAGAGGGTGGTGGATTGGTTTACTTGGACGGTGGAGGGGTTGGCTGTGAAGGAGGTTATGGTGGGTGGGGTGGTGTCGGATGTTGATCCGCCGGTATAGTTTATCGTGATCGACACAGAGTCCGAGTTGGAGTCACCGACGTTGTCAGAAACGGTAACAGTTATTGTATAGGTTCCTGGGGAGGAGTAGGAGCAGGTGTAGGAACCATCACAAGTAGAGATTCCCGCGGTTTGCGGCGTTACACCCGGAGTAGACCTGGAGCTGCAAGTACTCGAGCCGGTAGTTCCGTTACCGCAATCGACGGTCCAGGAAGAAAGGGTAGTCTCGGCAGAACTAGCCGTCCAGGAAACACTCACACTGTAGGGAAGGGTGTTCGTGTCAAAGGTAGAGCCGTCGGAGGGAGAAGTGATGGAAACGTTTATCAGGTTCTGTCCCGTCCCGCCACTCGAAGTCACGTTCACCGTCGTTGTAGCGTTGGCTTCGTTCCCGACAGCGTCGATGGCTATACACTTTGCAGTATGGGTTCCGGCGTAGTAGTATGTGACGGTGGCAGAACAGGAAGCGGAGGTTCCAGAAACATTACACTCCTTTGCTGGAGTCTTATCGTAGTAATTTTTGTAGATCTCTATCCTGGCGAGCGAGTTATTGTCGGAAGCAACACATTGGAGGGTAGTAGAGTTAGTTTCTTGGATCGTGGGTGGATTTGCTGTGAAGGAGTTGATAACGGGGGGTGTGGTATCGGAAGCACCAGAGGGTGATGAGGCGATGGTAAAGGTGACCGTGTCAGAGGCCGTGCCTCCGCGGCCGTCATTGGCTACTACTCTAGCCGTATAGGTTCCTGGGGAGGAGTAGGAGCAGGTGTAGGAGGTTGTCGTTATTCCGGCAGCCTCGTAGGTTCCATCGTTGTCACAGTCGACGGAAAAGGTTAGGGCATCGCCATCGGGATCGGAGGCTGTCCACTGAATGGTTATAGAGTTTGTAGTAAAGGTCTGGCCGTTAGAGGGGGCCGTTATGAGGATCGTGGGAGGGTGGTTGGAAGAAGGAATGTTTGTAGGATAGGAGACGTTCACACCGGTCTGGGTGAGGGTTGATTCTACGTGGGAGGCTGTAGAATAGAGGGAAGCGCCAACGACGAGCCCTACGAGGACGACGCCTCCCACCATAAGGAGGTATTCGAAGGACGTTTGGAACCTCACGTTAAAAGTATGGTTGGCTCGTATAAAAAGGTTGGTGGTAACATGAGGATCCTCATCTTAGGAGACACCCACGTACCCTCCCGTGCAGAGGATCTCCCTGATTGGGTGAAGGAGGTTGTAGAAGAGGGGTGGGATATAATACTTCATACGGGCGACGTAGAAGAGAACTGGGTCCTTGAATATCTCTCGAACTTTGGAAAGCTCTACGCGGTAAGGGGAAATATGGACTACCTTAACCTCCCAAAGTTTGAGATCGTTGATACCGAGATCGGGAGGTTTCTCCTTATACACGGACATCAGGTACATCCGAGGGGAAATAGAGAGCAGCTTGCTTCTTTGGGTAGGTCTGCAGGGGCTAGATTCGTAGTATCGGGGCATACCCACATACCTTTTATGGAAGAAAGAAATGGGATCGTACTACTGAATCCAGGAACTGCAACAGGAGCTTGGGGAGGGAGCTACGAAGGCGGAGAAGAGAGTTTGATTACCTTCGAAGATAATGTGTTTACCCTCTGGAAGAACGGTGAACAGGTTTTGAGATTTCCTATCTAAGACTGCCTCTTTTTCCTGAAAACTACTTCTTTTTCCTGCTGGAAACTCGCTTTAGTACCTCGTCCGTTACCTCCCTAGCCCTTCCTCGGGATAACCCCTGTCTTAAAAGATACTGCATCACAAGGTCTCTGAGCTCCTTTATCTTGTATACCCCTTCGGAGGTTCCTAAGCGTCTACCGAGCTTCTTGGATATCCTAACCGTTCCCGAACGTTCGTCAACCTCCTCTATCCCCTCCAGGATTTTCCTCTTCAGTTCTGTCTCAGGTGAACCAGCGACAATCTTCATCCGCTTCGAGGTTTCTCTCCGATCGCGCAAGAAGGCCTTTAGTTCTTCTTCCAGGCGTTGAGGGGAGCTCAACCGAGCGAGGAAGAAAGCCCTAAGAATATCGTCAGGAATCCCACGGAGTTCACTAACTTCCGATTGAGAGAGGTTATCCAGGGTTTTGATAAGTATATCTCGATCAAGAGCTCCTCCCGCTTTGATCAGCTTTAAGAGGACCTTAAGTTTATCCGGATCAACATTCCCACCTTTTCTAGAGTAATACTCGACGAGATACGGTAAATGGTCCTTCTCTGCCTGTTCTATTATATGACCGTGTTTCTCCATGAAGTCCTTTGCCCTTTCACCCAGCTGTTCAGCCAAAAACCTAGCAATCTCTTCATCCAGGCCCCACCTATGGACGAGCTCTCTCGCCACTATATCGTTCTCTTTAATTTCGTCCAATCGATCAAGTAGCTGTTGCTTTTCTTCCATTTTAATGTCCGAAAGAAGGAGTTTCACACCAAGAGGATGATTTAATGCGCGCTCAAGCTGATCCGCACGGATACCCTTCCACTTTTCCTTTTCATCAAGGAGGGCTCGAAGGTGCGGTAGGTTAAGGTATCTAGCCAGTATCTCGTAGTAATTCGAGAGATCTGGGTGGGGAGCAAGTACTTTTATCAGATCGGGTTTGTTAGTCTTCAAAGCAAGCTCTAGAAGACGTCTCATACTCTTCGAATCGTGTTTCCTCAGGTGCTTTCTTACTTCAAAGAGGGTTTCCAGGACAGCTGGAGATCTCTTATAAGCTTCCAGGAGAAGATCGACGTTCTCTACCAATGACCTGTGGAAGATATACTTATGGAGCTCAGGGTTCTCCTTAAGGGCAAAGATGACTCGCCTAACTGTATCCTCCGAAGATCCCTTTAAGACCTCTTTCAGCCGGACAAGGCCGTCTATGAGTTCTTTATACCTCGATTTATCAAGTTTAGAAAGCTCCTCGAGTAGTTCTGGATGAAGGATGTGTTCGGGTATGTGGTAAAGGTAAGAAAGCAGGTGATCGGGGTCAGGAAGCTGCGCAACCTTCCTAACTATTTCGATGGGCTTATGCCCTAGCTTAACAGCGCTATTCGCAAGATGTTCCGCATTGGGATGGAGAATGATGTCTAGGAGCTCTTCTTTCTCAAACAGCTCGGGCACATCTTCCGGATCAAAATGGACCAGATAGGGCAGAGCAAAGTAGTCCGCTAGCCCTCTTCGAATCGCATCGGTATATTTCTTTGCCAGGTCCTCGTCGGGGAGGATTAGATGGAACCTTATAATCGGCCTTTCTTTCCTGGGAGCAAAGGAAAGGATCATAGGAGGATTTAGTAACAACTCTCTACGGAATTCGGATGGTTTTCCGCTGGTAGGGTCTCTTATAAGCTTCAGGAGGACAGAGCCCCATTCTTCGTTCATGGCGCGCCTTCTCTCCAACTCGGAGCTCACAGTAGCTAAAACCGTGGGAGAAAGAGCCGCTGCGAGCACCGAAGTATTGCCCGTTCTTATAGCTGCGTTCACAACCTCAGGCATCCTTTCATAATACTCGGAAAGCACCCGAAAGGCAACATCCGCAAAGGTTTTCTCTATGGTCTTTATGAGGTCCTCTGCCACCTTTCTTTCCTCTTCATTCAAAGAGCTGTTATTCAGCAACTCTCTCCTAACTATCGTCCAATAATCCTTCCATTCGACGACGGGGAGGATTCCTACCTTCTTTAACGGGCCACCCTTAGCCCTCAATAAATTCCTGGTAGAAAGGATGTTCCAGGTATCTTCCTTTAGGTTTCGGTAGAGGGTCTTTAGCTCCTCCTTCCTGAGTTTGGCACGCTCTTCCTCCACAGCAGAATAACCACCAAGGGGTATTTAAGTCCGACGCGGCGCTACCTTTTTAACCATCACGGTATTTACATATGAACCGGTTGCGCCGCGTCGGCGTTAGGGGTCGAGAGGGGATCTCCCTTCGATGAACGCCCTCTTCCGGGCGCGGCGACATTCAATGGGGATCCGAGTTGTATCATATTCACTCGGATCTGACGCGGGCCGGCGAGAGCAAAGGTCCAGGAGGACCGATGAGAACCTGGCTTGACGCAGAGGGGGACCAGCACCCCCTATGACGAATTATTCCACCCACGCAGGGACCAGCATCCTCCGCTGGGCCTTGCGGCCAACTCCAGTTGATCCTGCTGGAGGGCACTGCTGTCGGGGTTAGACTAAGCCATGCAAGTCTGGGAACGGGGGGCCGTTCCCGGCGCACGGCTGAGTAACACGTGGGCAACCTACCCTCGGGAGGGGGATAACCCCGGGAAACTGGGGTTAATACCCCATAGGGGACGGGCGGTGGAACTCCCCCGTCTCCGAAAGGGACACGGACCGCATCCCTCCGTGTCCGCCCGAGGATGGGCCTGCGGCCGATTAGGTAGTTGGTGGGGTAACGGCCCACCAAGCCGACGATCGGTAGGGGCCGTGGGAGCGGGAGCCCCCAGAAGGGCACTGAGACAAGGGCCCTAGCCCTACGGGGTGCAGCAGGCGCGAAACCTCCGCAATGCGGGTAACCGTGACGGGGTAACCCCGAGTGCCGGCTGGGGTATCCTGGCCGGCTTTTCCGGGGTCTAAAAAGCCCCGGGAATAAGCGGGGGGCAAGGCGCGTGGCAGCCGCCGCGGTAACACGTCGCCCCGCGAGTGGTGCCCACGAATATTGGGCCTAAAGCGCCCGTAGCCGGCCTGGTAAGTCCCCGGTTAAATCGGCGGGCCTAACCCGTCGGCTGCCGGGGATACTGCCAGGCTCGGGACCGGGAGAGGCCGGGGGTAGTCCCGGGGTAGGGGCCAAATCCTGTAATCCCGGGAGGACCACCTGTGGCGAAGGCGCCCGGCCAGAACGGGTCCGACGGTGAGGGGCGAAAGCTGGGGGAGCGAACCGGATTAGAGACCCGGGTAGTCCCAGCCGTCAACGATGCGGGCTAGGTGTTGCACGGGCTTCGGGCCCGTGCAGCGCCGGAGGGAAGCCGTTAAGCCCGCCGCCTGGGGAGTACGGCCGCAAGGCTGAAACCTAAAGGAATTGGCGGGGGAGCACTACAAGGGGTGGAGGGTGCGGTTTAATTGGAGTCAACGCCAGACACCTCACCGGGGTTGACAGCAGGATGACGGTCAGGCTGAAGACCTTACCCGACGCGCTGAGAGGCGGTGCATGGCCATCGTCAGCTCGTGCCGTGAGGTGTCCTGTTAAGTCAGGCAACGAGCGAAACCCGTGCCCTCTGTTGCCAGCCTCGGGGAGACCCGAGGGGCACTCAGAGGGGACTGCCGGCGTAAGCCGGAGGAAGGAGCGGGCGACGGTAGGTGACATGCCCCGAATACCCCGGGCTACACGCGCCCTACAATGGCCGGGACAATGGGAGGCGACCCCGAAAGGGGAAGCCAATCCCCTAAACCCGGTCTCAGTCGGGATCGCGGGCTGGAACTCGCCCGCGTGAACGTGGAATCCCCAGTAATCGCGCGTCACTATCGCGCGGTGAATACGTCCCTGCTCCTTGCACACACTGCCCGTCAAGTCAGCCGAGGGAGCTCCGGTTGAGGGGGGCTCCCGAAAGGGGGTCCTCCGATTCCGGGGCTCCTGAGGGGGGCTAAGTCGTAACAAGGTGTCCGTAGGGGAACCTGCGGACGGATCACCTCCTTTGGAGGAAGATCCGTGGTTCGAGGTCCTCCTGGATCGCTCTAATCGCCGGCCCGCACGTCATTAATCTACTTGTAGAACATCGGGAGGAGAACGTCGAGCCTAGAGAATGAATAAAAATAAACCGATCCTAGTACGTTTGTGGAAAAGGAGAAAATCGAGTACCTTCGAGAACGCATAAGAAACTTTTTCGGACATCCCTTCATCAGGAAATTTTTCGAAGAGTACCACGGTTTGGATCCAGATAAGCTCCGGGAAGACCTAGAATACATTCTCAATAATGC
>WAPE01000114.1 GCA_015520865.1 Candidatus Iainarchaeum sp. | reverse complement strand
GGGCTCGGAGATGTGTATAAGAGACAGATCCTGAAGCGTGGGGAGTTCAGAGGCGGAGGAAAGGTAACAAGGGAGGAATTGGAAAAAAGAACCGGGAAGAAGTTCGACGATTTTATCGAGGACATCGTCGAAAACAAGGTTAAACTACACAAACTCCTCAAACCCTTCAGGCTTCACCCTCCAAGGAAGGGGTATAGGAGCATTAAGGTTCCCTTTAAGCTAGGAGGGGCCCTTGGTTACCGAGGGGAAAAGATCAACGACCTCCTCCGGAGGATGATATAATGGTGGTAAGGCGAAGGAAGAAGTACAGGAAAAAGCTTGGGAGCAGGAGCTATCACGGTGACACGAAAAACAGGAGGGGTCATGGGATCCACGGAGGTAGAGGAAAAGCCGGAGCATGGGATCACAAAAAGAGTACTTTCCGATATGAAGTCTTGGGTAAGAAGGGATTTGTCCCTCCGAGAAAAAGGGAAGAGATCGTCATAAACCTCTCAAAGATCAATGAAATCATTTCATCTCCTTCCTTCAAGGGAGATAGTATCGATGTTACCGAATTAGGATATACGAAGGTTCTTGGAAGCGGGAATCTTACGAAACCCGTCAAGGTAATCGCCTATTCCTTCAGCGAAAGGGCTAAGGAAAAGATCGAGGCCGCCGGTGGCGAGGCGGTGATCAAGCAATGAGTATTACGGATCTCCTCTACGAATGGGGGATCAAGCTACCCGAAGTAAAGCCACCGGAGGTACCGCCGGATTTTAAAACACGCCTTCTTTGGACCCTTGGAGTCCTAATAGCTTTCTACATAATGTCCCTCATTCCTCCCTACGGTTTAGAAGCCGTTAGGGGGTTAGCCCCTGAAGCGTTCCAGCTCATACTCGCATCCAACCTGGGTTCCATATTAGCAGCCGGTATCGGGCCCATCGTAATCGCTTCAATCATCCTGCAGCTCCTCGTAGGTTCTGGCCTCATGGACATCGATATGAGGACCGATGAGGGGAGGGCAAAGTTTATGGCCATCCAAAAGCTCTTCGCGGTCATCTTTGCCCTCTTCGAAGCGTGGGTATACGTATCTACGGGGTTCCTAAAGGCGGCTCCCGGTATGGAACTTCTCGTAGCCCTCCAAATAGCACTGGGTTCGATATTTCTCATTTACCTTGACGAGATCGTTATGAAGTGGGGTATAGGAAGTGGAATCTCGCTGTTCATCGCTGCCAACGTCACGAAGGCTGCCATGTGGAGGGGCTTCGGTATAGCACCCCAGAGCTACCTTATGGGGCTCATAAATGCCCTATCAACAGCCTCTCCCATCTGGTGGACCTACCTTATACCTTATATCATAACGCTCCTCGTCTTCCTCCTCGTCGTCTATGCCGAAGGCATACATATCGACATCCCGATAGCCCTTTCCTACGGTAGGGGCGCCGGGGGGAGATACCCCATCAAACTCCTCTACCTCAACGTTATTCCCGTTATCTTCGCCGTAGCCCTCTTCGCAAACATCCAGCTATTAGCATATATGTTCAAGGACACACCAATAGCGCCCTTCCTTGGCTGGTACAGGGCAGTGCATACCCAGGGAGGAGTTACCTACGAGCTCGCCGGCGGTTTGGCGTACTACCTTCAACCCCCTTACCACTTCATGGATGATCTAACCCTTCTCCTCACAACGGGTAAGGTACCTTCCACCTTCGTTCCGAACCTCATCCACGCCCTTATTTACATCCTACTGCTCACCATCACCTCCATGGCCTTCGGAATCCTCTGGATCGAGCTCGCAGGCTTTGGACCAAAGCAGATAGCAGAACAACTAGCGTCCTCCGGCTTTGGGATACCTGGATTCCGGAGAGATCCCAGGGTACTGGAAAAGGTTCTGGCGAAGTACATTCCCACAATTGCAATCCTTGGATCGGCCTTCGTAGGTTTTCTAGCAGGATTTACAGATGTATTTAGAGGTTTGGCGTCGGGTATGGGTATCCTACTAGCCGTCGAAATCATCTACCGCTACTATGAGATCATCATGAGGGAAAGGATCCTGGACCTCTATCCAGCCCTGAAGAAGGTGCTTGGATGATCGCCGTCGTCGTGGGGGTTCCTGGGGTAGGAAAGACGACGGTCATAAGGGAAGCCCTCAGGTGGGTAAAGATAAGGGAAGTAAACTACGGTGATGTCTTTCTCGAAGTCGCCAAGGAGCTTTACGGAATAGAGAACAGGGATGAGATCAGAAGAAGGCTTACGGCAGACCAGTACAGGGTCCTCCACGAAAAAGCATCCGATAGGATAAAGGAGATGGCCAAAGAGCCGTTGATCCTCGATACCCACGCGATGATAGCCCTGGAAACGGGCTTTATGCCGGGATTTCCGAAGTTTGTCCTCCAAAAACTGCCTATCTCCTTGTTTGTGATAATCGAAGCAGATCCTGAAGAGATCGCTGGAAGAAGAGCCAGAGATCCTAGAAACCGGGGTGGAGGCTTGGAGGGGCTCGTAGACCTTCACCAGGAGCTAAACAGGATGGCGGTCGTAAACTATGCCATAGAAAAAGGTGCAAGCGTCTATATCATAAAGAACAGAGAGGGAAAGCAAGAAGAGGCCGGAAAAGAGCTGGCAGAGGTGCTAAAGAAATGGATAACTGGATTACGGTAGCTCTGGTAGCTATAGGAGTCTACGCCTTCGTAAAATTCTTCGAATGGAAGTACAGGGACAAGGAAAAAATGGAGGAGATCAAGAAAAAGCTGAAGAAAGCGAAGAAGGAAGACGGGACCTTCGACGAGGGCATCCTCAGGGAAGCAACCACTGAAATGAATAAAATACTTCTGCGGAGAATAGTCATTAGCATCCCGCTCCTCATCCCTCTGCTCTGGGTGATGGGGCTAGGAACGATTGAAACTCCGATAGGGAGCATGAACGCCGTGTGGTGGTACTTCGTCGCTTACATCATCGTTGGAGGAGGTGTATGGCTTGGTAGCGCCCTTCAAAAGGCGATTAAAGCGGGTGGCCGTAAGAACCCCCGGAGGTAGGGTAGTATTCCGCTACAGGAGAGAAAAGACAGGAAAGCACGTTTGTGCTCTCTGCGGAAGGCCTCTTCACGGTGTTCCTCATGGAAGAAGGCCCTCCGAAGTTAGGAAGCTCTCAAAAACAGAGAAAAGGCCAGAAAGGATATTCGCAGGGGTCCTATGCGGCGACTGCGCAAGGAAGGTCATAGAGATCGCATTCTACGTGAAGTCTGGCGCAATGGACTTTTCAGAGGTGGATATCAAGATGAGGCCCTACGTAGCGGCTGCCATGAAGAGGATGGTGTTAGCATGATCGTGGAAGGGAGCGTCTGTGTGGTGAAGGCCGGACGGCACGCCGGCGAAACGGTGATCGTGACGAAAGTTATTGACGAGAACTTCGTCATGGCCAAGGGAAGGAATGTAAAGGAGAGGAGGTTCAACAAAAGACATCTCATTCCCACGGGGAAGGTTGTGAAGGACGTCGATAAAGCCTTGGAGGAGTTAGCTTGAAGTTCCCGTGGGAAA
The DNA here is from genome assembly GCA_015520865.1 of Candidatus Iainarchaeum sp. Lineage (GTDB taxonomy): Archaea > Iainarchaeota > Iainarchaeia > JAADDC01 > JAADDC01 > WANZ01. The sequence continues at coordinate 642 of WAPE01000114.1, read as the reverse complement.
GGGAACGGGTATTCTATGTTAAGGCTGAAGAGGAAGAGGGTCCTTGGGGAAAGAGGCCAGAGGAAAGAAGCGTAGAGGAGCTTCTCCAGGCTTCGATCATCAACCTCGATAAACCACCGGGTCCGACGTCCCACGAGGTTGTTTCGTGGGTAAAGAAGATTCTAAATGTGGAGAAGGCGGGTCATAGTGGAACCCTCGATCCTAAGGTCACTGGGGTTCTTCCCATTGGTATAAACAAGGGAACGAAGGTTCTCTATGCCCTTCTCAACGCTGGAAAGGAGTACGTCGGTGTAATGCTTCTCCACAAGGACGCCGATATAGAAAAGGTTAGAGAGGTGGCATCGGAGTTTGTAGGAAAGATCTACCAGAGACCCCCTGTAAAGTCGTCGGTAAAGAGAAGGCTCAGGACGAGGCACGTTTACTGGTTGGAGATCCCCGAGATGGAAGGACGCTACGTCCTTTTCAGAACCGGCGTTGAAGCTGGAACCTACGCCAGAAAGCTCTGCCACGACATAGGGCTCGTTCTAGGAACGGGAGCCCACATGGTGGAGCTAAGAAGAACCCGAGTGGGTCCCTTAAAGGAAGATAACACCCTTGTTACGCTTCAGGAGCTCTCAGATGCCTACTACTTTTGGAAGGAGT
>WAPE01000113.1 GCA_015520865.1 Candidatus Iainarchaeum sp. | reverse complement strand
TGTCAGTTCCTTATATGAAGAAAAAAGGATTAAATTTTGCAAAAGTTATTGAGGCTTATGAGAAAGATGAGGAACAAGAGAACTGTCAGGTAGAGGTAGTTGATAAAGAGAAGAAGAACGGAACGCCTTTTTAGCCTCTCTTGCCAGGAATAGATCGTCTCCATGGTCTCACAGGTTCTCCAACTCCTGTGTTAGCTCTCCCGTCGTAAGCTTCTTGATTACCTGCTCCCTTTCTGGCATCTGGAAGAACGGCATCGGTGCGAAGTGGAAGAGGTTTGCTATGATGTTCCATGGGAAAACGCTGATGAAGGTATCGTACTCTGCGACGGCCTGGTTATAGAACTGACGGGCGTAGGCTATCTTGTCCATCGACCTTGTTAGCTCGTCCATCAACTGCTGAAATGCCTTCGTCGTTTTCAGGTCAGGATACTGGGGTATCTGGTAGATGATCGGCATAACGATGCCCATGAAGTTTGATGCCGCCTTTACCTTTTCTTCCTGATTGCCCTTTCTCATAGCTTCCACGAGTTTGGCGTGGGCGTTTGCTATGGCTTCAAGCGTTCCTTTCTCGAACCTTGCCGATCCTTTTAGTGTTTTTACGAGGTTAGGAATGAGCTCCGCAACCCTTTGTAGCTGTACATCGATGTCTGCCCACGCTTGATTCGCCCTCAGTCTTAGGGTTACCATTCTGTTGTAGGCGTAGATCACTAGGAGGACAATCAGCAGAACAATCCCTACTATGATCCAGGCCAAGAGTCCCATGAAAGAATCTTACCGGGAATTCTTTAAACTTCGACCTCCTTTCTTTACCATGAGGTACCTCTACGCACCCTGGCGCAGAAAGTACATTTTGGGAAGAAAGAAGCGGGGTTGCTTCATTTGCAAAGCAATAAAGGAAAGGAACGACGAGGAAAACCTTGTTCTCTACCGAGGGAAGCACTCCATCGTCCTTCTTAACCGATACCCCTACAACTTCGGCCATATCCTCGTTGCCCCGAAGCGCCACGTTGCCAACCTAGAAGATCTTGCCGAGGAAGAGGTTCTAGAGATGTTCCACCTCATAAAGCGCTTCATAGAGGGTATGAAGAGGCTCGATCCGCCCGACGGATTCAACGTCGGCATAAACCTTGGCAAGTATGCCGGTGCCAGCCTGGAAGAACACCTCCATATTCACGTCGTGCCCCGCTGGAAGAACGACGCCGCCTTCATGGAGATACTCGCCGACACGAGGGTCGTAAACTTCGATATCCGAGAGAGTTACAACAAACTACGCAAGATCTTCCACGAAGATTGACGCTGCCTTTCCTAGAAGGAATCCGACGGCTAGCGCGAGAAGAACAATGAAGAGACTTTCCTTAAACTGTGCCCAGAACTCCCTGTTATTTACAACAGCAGTGTAGTAAGAAAACAGTGCTATGATTCCTAGAGAAAGTAAAAAGGCCGCCGAAAAGGCCAGATAGGGATTCCTCGTTATCAAGAACGGAAAGACTAGTATCGTTGTCACGATGAGGTAGGTCTTGAAGGAGTTCGTGGCTGCTTTCAAGGGATTCAGCCCGTTTTTCAGCTCCTTCGCCTGAAGGTAGGTCGCAGCCCCCATGGAAACCCCTGTTGCGAGGCCCACGATAAATGTGGAAAGGGCTATGTACAGACTGCTTTCAGTGGCACCTAAGAACCCTGCCTGGGTTCCCACCAAGCTAATTACCGCATCCGTTATCCCTAGGGCCACGAAGCTCAGGTACTTCAGCTTCTCGTCCTTTACCCAGTCCCTCAACATGTATTCGTAGCGCTTCGTGCTTCGAATGAGCTTCCTTAGCGTCGATCTCTTCTCTTTCTCGTCCTCGGATCTTAGAAGATCCTCGTAGCTTTCAACGACCTCATCCTCATTGGACTCCGTGAACTTCACGGCAAAGGTCGTTCCGAAGAGCTTGTAGAGGATGAAGTGAAGCCATAGCTTAATCTTGTTCAATCGAGGTTTGTAGTCCCCTAGAAATGAAAGGAGGGTTTCGTAGTCCTTTTTCTCTTTCTCGTAGAGCCTTTCTATGATCCTCCTTTGCTTCTTATCCTTGAGGTCCTTTAGTATGAGCTCGTAGAGCTTCAGATCGAAATACTCATCGTCAACGAGCCTCTTAAGGCGTTCTGAGTCTTCCTCTTCCACCAAGGAAAGAAACCGGCGGGGAAAGGTCTAAAGGGCATAGGGTTTAAT
>WAPE01000112.1 GCA_015520865.1 Candidatus Iainarchaeum sp. | reverse complement strand
CTAGAGAAGCACCCAATATGGGTAAAAAGTACATTCTAACGCCTTCTCCGGGTCTTCGCCCTGGGCTACCCTACGGGACAATGCCGGTAAGGACGCCACAGTTAAAGGAAAGAGCTGAAGAACGGAACCTACGATGGAAGAGGGGACACGGTACATACCCGTCTCGTGGGCCCCCGCGAGGAGGTAGAGCATGATGACGTCTGTATAAACGAGGAGCAGTCTAACCACACCGTAGAACAAGTAAAACACCGGCCGGGACGTGATCTTCTTTGGGTCCAGGAGTTTGGACGAGAGGAGAGGATAAAGGAAGGGGAGGGAGAGTAGGAAGAAGAGGAGGAAGTCCAGGACGTAACCTAAAAGGGCAACCAAGTAGTGAGAAAAGATAAGGACGGCAAGGAGACCCATTCCAAGCCGAATGGTCTCACCCAGAACCCCCGGTACTATAGCTTTCCTCTGCTCTTCTTTCCCAACGTAGACGGACCAGACAAAGGTGGAGAGAACCATGGTAGCACCAAGGATAAGGAAGAAGTACAAACCTGAGGAGCTCAAGGGGAGGGCCATTTTCTTCGTTCCGTCGGCGAAAGAGAAGGTGGAAGGTGTCGAGGTCGACGCCATTGTCCCCCTCGCCGGGGACTCCGTCATCGTGGCAGATAGGAACGTGGTGGGGAGGGTTAGGTAACGAAGCAGAGAAGTGGACGCACCGAAGTCCCACTACTTGGTCACCCGATGCCCAATTAAAAATGCTGTTAATATGAAGCCTTAGTAATGGGAGCTATTGTCGATAGGCTGTTAACTCCGTTGTTGTATGCTGTCCTTTACCCCGTCAGAAAGGTCAAAGTAGGAGTGTTTACACGGATAAAGGACTCCCATATAGAGAAGAATGTTAAAATTGGGTCATTTTCGTTTATATCTGGATCAACCATACGTAAAGGTGCTGGTATAGGCAATTTCAACAAAATTGTTGATTCTGTAATAGGAAAATACTCCTACACCAATGAAAGGACTACTATTATAAACACTAAGATTGGTAACTACTGTTCGATAAGCTGGAACGTAACAATTGGCGCACCCGAGCACCCGTTAGATAGATTCACTACACACCCCATAACATATTCGGAAAAGTATCAGAACAGTGTAGGCTTATTGCACAAAGGATTTGATCAGCATCCCAGAGGTACGACAGAGATAGGTCATGACGTATGGATAGGAGCAAACGTTATCATACGAAGCGGTACAAGGATCGGAACCGGGGCTGTTATAGGGGCAGGATCGGTCGTAACAAAAGATGTTCCTCCATATGCAATAGTAGCTGGGGTTCCCGCTAAGATCATAAGGTTTAGGTTCCCGGAAGATGTAAGAAAGGCCTTACTTCGTTCCAGATGGTGGGAAAAAGACCCCACCGAGCTGAAAGAGATCGACCTTTTAAATGAGTTGCTAGGCTAGATGGATCGACTACCGATAACGTTTACGCCACCCGTAGACGGGCCGGGTGTTCTTTAAACTGATCCGGAGAATGTGTTTTTGTGGGTGATATAGCAGTCATAACAACTATTGCTTTAAATATCGGCGGTCTTGGTAGTGTAGTAAGACAGGCGGCAAGGGCGCTGTGTAAATTGGGGTATGACAGAATAGTTATAGTAGGTGTAAAGAAGAGGAAAGAGCTCCCTGGACCATTTAAAAGACTTATCAGAGAGCTGTCCGATCAAGGGTGCACAGTCAGTACGCGCTTCCTTCTATCAATGGGTATACCCGATATGGCCTCTTTGCCCATAGGGCTCCTTTTAGGAAAGGTGATAAAGAGGTACGATCCCTCCATCGTGTTCGATACTACAACGATCGCTATTGATAATGCGCTCGTTAGACAAACGGGCACTCCTTTGATAAAGTATTACACGTTCCCGTTCGAAGTTTTGGTTCGAAAAGACTTGTTAAGTGTTGTGGACAAAGAAGTAAGAAGAGAAATTGATCTTTACTTAGAAAACTTGAGACTCTTACCACAACCGAGAAAACTGTATCTAAGGCTCTCATATTCGTTATTGGGAGCCCTGAGAAGAAGTCCCCCAGAATCGGTGATAACGACTACGTCCCTTTGGACCTCGTGGATACTGGAAAGCATTTACGATATTAGCACCATACCACTACAACCGTATGTAGACATCGATAGGTATTATTCCAACCACACTGAAAGTGACCGGAGCCAGGAAATTGTTATCTTTTCCAGAATAACACCAGAAAAAAGAATTCATGAGTTTCTTAAAGTAGTAGATCCGGGCTTCAGGATAATTGTAGCAGGGAAGCTAAACAGATCGTTAGAATGGTACGCTAACCGCCTGAGAAAAATAGCGAAGGCACGCAAAATAAACTTAGTAATTAGACCAAATATCCCTCAGGAGGAAGTACCTAAAATCTTGTCTTCGGCCAGGGTTTATGTTCATACTATGAAAGGAGAACACTTCGGAATAACAGTAGTCGAGGCGATGGCATCCGGTACACCGGTAATAGTACACAGGAGTGGTGGCCCTTACTTCGATATCTTGTCGAGAGGAAAATTCGGATTATCATATGAAAATTACGCAGAAATAAACTCTCTGGCTAACCGTCTGTTGCTCGATAGCAAAACATGGAGGACGTATCACAGGTTATCTGTCAGACGTGCAAAGCACTATTCTTTCAAAAGATATATAAAAAATATGAAGAGGGCGATCAATTTGAGTTCTTAATAGACGAAATTCCACAAACCTGAAATTTTAAAGACGAGTATCGGATGAAGATTATTGTGGGAATCGATGAGGATCCTTCATGTTTCACCCTTCTTCCTTCCGGTGGAGGGAGGGCTTGAAAGA
>WAPE01000111.1 GCA_015520865.1 Candidatus Iainarchaeum sp. | reverse complement strand
GGGGAGGCCGTAAAAGACGTTCTTTCGAAGGGTCAACCGTTCTCCAATCCTTTCGATCTCGACGACGAAGTACTTTGAGCTAGAAACGACAACGATTCTCCTACCAACGAGTTCCTCTTCCCTTGAAGGGAAATCACCCCTTTCTCCGAGGAGGTGCTCCGACAAGAAGGAAAGAAAGCGGTAGACGCGCAAAATCGGGTTCACAAGAACCTTTGGGATTTCATTTCTATCTCCAGGGAAAATGGGAGACGATAGCTCGACGAATCCGCTTCTTCCCACGTAGAGGTTTGTTTTCTTTCTGAAGTAAGCCTTTAGAGGATGCTCTGGCGGCCCATCGACGATATTTACTTCTCCTACCTTTCCGTAGCGTTCTTCGTACCCGCGAATGACGGGTTCTGGGTCAAAGGTGATCTCATCGAGGAGCTTAGAACCGTCGTAAGGACAGCGGTCGCCCTCTTCGAAGTATCTACCACAACGGGGACAGATCTTTACGGGTTTTGTGGGTTTTCCACAGATAGGGCATACAGAAAGGGGCGATAGGTGACCCTCCGGACAAACATAAACCTTCCAGGGAGTTTTTCTCGGATAAAATCCGTGGATAGTCGTCGAAACGAGGGAAACTTCAGGATGCTTCTTAAGACCAATCTCCACGAATGGACGGTTGACTATGTCGGAACTACTCCACTGGCGAACAAGATCCCTCCAATCCATTTCATCAACCAGCTGTACGGCGTTGGGTACGTGGTAACCGAAGAAGGGTCCTACCATCCTGAGGTACGGTTCTTCAGGAGGGATCCCTACAGAAGCAAGGAGCTCTCTATCCAAGGTCCCTTTAAACGTCGATACGAGTCGAGAAAACTTTTCCTTATCGATAGGCAAGAATGGAGGGACAAAACGAAGCCCGTGGAGGAGAAAGCCACCCACGTAGACTATCCGATAATGCTCCGACAGGAGCTCCTTGAGTTCCTCTTCATCCTTCGGAACCTTTACGTCTCCTCGATGACTGAGAAGGGGAGGAAAGGCCAGATCTGAAGAAAGAACCTCCACCGGACTCCTTGAACCGCTCGTATAAACGATATCGCCCTCAACGATGAAGCCCCTGAAGAGCTGCAGCGTTAGAGGATGAACAAAGAGCGTTCCAGGTGGAACATCTGGATGAACGCCAAGTCCGGCGTTATAAAACCGAAAACGTACCTTCAGCTCCGCCGTTATGGGTGAATGATATACACCGAGGGTTTCATCCGATTCGACCTCTTCATAGCGGTACTCGACGATCTCCACGTCATTCAAGGGCGATCACCTTCCCTGAAGATATTTCGACGATGTAAGGAGATGTTCTACCGATTACGATGGCGTCACCGACCTGGTAGGTCCTTCCGTTGGAGGGAACGATGGATATATCGGGAACCTTTCGGAGGAGGGAGAAGTCCTTCGACGCACGAAATGGATAGGAACTGATATCAGGTTGGATAAGTCGGGTTCTTAAGAGCCCGTCCAGGGGCATAGAAGCGTGAACGTAGTACTCTCCGCTGTAGAATAGAACTTGGCGGCGGTTTATCTTCACTATTGAAGGAGAGCTCAGGAGAAAGACGTTCTCCAGGGAGGAGCTCTCCGGAAGGAGGGAAGAATCGATGGCTGGATGGGGAGGAATTGATCGAACCGCATCGTAGAGACCTGGAACAACGAAAACATCCCTCTCTATGGACGAGATAAAGGAATCGAATACTTTATAAGCTTCCTTGGGATCTGGAGAGCGGTAAACATGGATGATGTTGGAAACGAAGGCCACACCGTCTACCTCGTCCAACGGAAGGGAGGTAAGGTCCTTTTCGAAGGGATTGGGAACAACCAAGAGCCGGTAGGGACATTCCGATATCCTGGGAACGTAACCTGCGGTTCCGGGGAGGACGATGTCCCTCAAGAAAAACCCGTTATCGGACGATCGCACGGTGAAAAGTGCCACGACGTCTGTATCGAGGTAGGGGATCTTTCTCTCAGCATCCCGTTCCCCAATATGAATTATAGATGCCGTTTCCTCTCCATCCTCCACGTAGATGATCGTCTTACCTGATGGTGTATGGTCTACCTTTACGATGAGTCCCAAGACGTTACGCTCCTCTCCAGATCTTCGTGCGCGATCGTAATCAACGAAGGATTGACCTTTCTGCTTGAAAAGGGACTCAAAGAAAGATAAACGCTCCCTAAGAATCCTTTCTTGATCTCTTTCCCAAGAAGCAGGCTCAAGGTCGTCGAGATCCGCGTAAAGGCTCACCCTTATGCGGTGTTTGCAGTCTCCTACCGGTTCTTCGACGATTGTACCGATACGTTCGACGCTTTCTTCCCCTTCCTTCTCTTCTTCCTTCCTTACCTCTATAACCTCTTCCCTCTCCGACGTGATGTCTTCTAAGCGGACCGTCGTTATACCCGATCTCGCTAATCGATCAAGGACCTCGTCAACGTTCTTGACCGAAAAAACAAGGTAGTCGAGGGCTTCAGGGGTGAGGATGAGGCCCTTCTTCAGGGCTTTTTCGACGATCTCTTTCTTCACGTAGGAAAGTATGTCCACGGAAATAGAAGGGAAGAAAAGGGTTGAAGACCCTTACTTCAGAGATTCTTTATAGGCTTCCAGGGCAGAGATCAGCGACCAGAGCTGTGTTCTCGTATGCATCGGAACGTTCACGTCGTTGGAGGCCTCGTCAAGGATGTAGATGGCTTGTGTAACATTCACAACGGGGTCTCCGTCCTTCTTCAGCACGAGCTCCTTGGCGTCGCTCACAGCAGAACGTATGTTCCTCGGGACAGATGTATCTTGGATGATCTCATCCATAAGGCTTATTATCTCCTCCACGTTTGGCTCTAAAACCATTTTATCCCCTCCAACGACCTTATTATCAAATTCCTAAGCTTTTCCACGTTATATCCCGTTAACGGGCTTACAGCAAGGCTCGCACCGAGCTCTTTGGCGGTTTTCTCCGGATTTTCCAGGAGGTCGGCCTTGCCGACGACTACCAGAAATGATTTCTGGAGCATATCCTTTAAATAGTTGAGAAGGTGGAGTTGACCCTTTAGGTCCTGGAACGGGTCTATCAGGAAAACTACGAGATCTGCAAGGTGTTTCATAGAAATGAGGGCCTCTTTTTCCTCTGCTTTCATCTTTTCAACCGGTCTGTCGAGGATTCCCGGTGTATCTACCACCTGAACCAGCCTATAACCATCCGAGAAGTGTCCCAAGAGCAGTCGCTTCGTAGTAAAGGGATAGGGAGCTATCTCTGGTTCTGAGCCGGTAAGGGCCTTCAAAAGAGACGATTTTCCTGCATTTGGAAAGCCTGCCAGGACAACGGTCGGCCTATCGGGTCGAAGGGGCGGGACCCTCTTCAACTGCTTCTTAGCGTAGGAAATAAGCCGAAGATCTTCCTCTATTTCCTTTAAAGCATCGTAAACCCTCGCCAAGTACTGTCTTCTAAGCCTGTAAACCTCATCCTCACTCCTCGCCTTCCTTATCCTGAAGAGGATGTCATCACGGATACCTTCCAAAGCTTTAAGAGCCCCTTTAACCCTTCCAAGTGCTAGTTTCAGCCGATCCTTCCCTACCCTCGCTTCAAGAAGATCCTGAAGATAGGATGGAAGTTCTTCGATGTTAGGGAACCTAGAATAAACGGATTTTAGCTTCTCGGCGAAGTACCTGTCGTACATCTTTATCCTTATATGCTCCAACCGCTTCCTCTTCTCCAATCCCCTTCCTGGAAGCTGGACGCCCCTCATCTCCTTCGCTACGCGACGAACAACACTCCCAAAGATGGCGTCCAGCTTCATGGAGACCACCGCATAAATAAAAGGCTTTTCTATCCATTTTGGATGGTTTCGTTTAAGAGGCGATAGGATGGAGATTGCAGAGATCTACAGAAGGTACTACAAGGTGATGATCCTCGTCCCTATCATACTCTTCGGTGTCATGCTCGTCTTTCTACCAAGGCTCAGGCTCGGCATCGACTTCACCGGAGGTTTAACGATATCCTTCTCGTCCAACCAGAAGATAAATCCGGATATATTAGCAGATCGAATAAAGAGCGCCTTCGGTGTAGCAGACGTATCAGTAACGCCCGTGACAGGAGGTTACATCGTCGAGATGTCCTATCCGCCCAAGCTAAAGAAGGTATACGACCTCCTTGATCGCTGGAAAAAAGGTGACGAGACGGCCCTTAAGGAGCTGAACCAGATCCTCCACATAAAGGATGTGAACAACCTCGATGCGGCCGTGACGGCCTACGCCGATAGCGTAAAGCAGGAGATCATCAAGGAAATAAAGAAAATTGTTCCAGATGCCTCTAATATCGTCATAGAGGATATCGTTCCCACTCTGGGACCCGAGTTCTGGCACCTCATGATGAACGTTGCCTTCTGGGCCGTAGTATTATTGCTCATAGCCATTCTCATCTTCTTCAGGCATCCCATTCCCATCGTTATCATGCTCGTCTCCGCTGTATTCGACGGGCTTGCTATGCTCTCCCTCATGGGACTGACAAACATCCCCTTAACGCTTTCCACCATGGCTATCCTCCTCATGATGGTCGGTTACTCCATTGACACCGATGTGGTAGCCAGTACCTATGTTTTCAAGCGCGTGAAGGAGGCAGGACCGTATAAACAAGCAGAACACGCCTTCCTAACGGGGGCAACCATGAGCATCACGACCCTCATCGCTATGCTCGTCATCTACGCAGTGGGCTTTCTGACCCGAAACATAACGGTAATCCGAATCGCCAATGTCATGATATACGGTGTCCTTGCCGATCTCGTCATAACCTGGATGTTCAACACCCCACTACTCATCTGGATAGGTGAGAAGCGTGCATCCGCTCATTAAGAACTGGAAGGTGTCACTAGCGATCGGTGTGGTCCTACTAGCCATCCTTATCATTCTAGTAAACGGAATAAAGCTTGGAACAGACTTTACAGGTGGTACGGTCCTTCTCTTCAAGTTTGACAAGCCCTTAACACCTGACGAGATGAAAATGGCTGTCTCCATACTGGAAAAGCGTCTCAACTGGACGGGGCTCATGGACGTAACCGTGAGGCCCTGGGGTAACCAATACGTCTACGTGAGGATAGGTGACGTGAACCCGGACCAGGTGGAATTCATAAAACAGAGTATCCTGAGGCAGGGGAAGTTCGAGGCCGTCGTCAACGGCGAAGTAGCATTAACAGGCTCGGATGTCATCGTGAAGGGAGAATACAGCGTTGTTCCGGATCACGTCAACGGTGGATACCGCTGGCAGGTAGCGTTCCTCTTAACAGATAAAGGTGCAAGACGCTTCTTTGGAGTCCTGAAGAAGTACTGTACGATAGAGTCGTGCCCCGACAACTTCTTCTTCATAGACCGTCCTGTCGGGGCAATCATAATAATGGACAAGAACCTCTACGAGAGGGAAAAGATCGTTCCACGGGACGGAAGGCTTCCATTGACAAGCGAAAACGGCGTAGATATCAACGAGGTGATAAAAAACGCAGGTGTAAAGCTGTACATCTACGATGGAAACCTACCTGACATCAACTTCGCCGGAAAGAAGGTCATCATACCAAGCACGCTCTCATCACTGAAGAACAAGCTCAAAGAGCTAAATGCAGAGGTTATTGTTGTTCCTGTAAAGAAAAACAGAAGCTGGATATGGGAGGCAACAAACCTTAGGGCCATAATCGGCGTCTCTCCAGAACTCCGTGCCGATATCGTGGCAGCTCCCGAGGATAATCCCGTCGTTACCCACAACCTTATGATAAGTGGGTGGGCACCCACGAAGAAGGAAGCCCTCGAAAGAGTGGAGGAGATCAAGATCATACTCTCCTCTGGGTCCCTCCCAGCAGGCCTAACCCTCGTCTCCGAGCAAACCGTTCCGCCCTCCTACGGCTATCACTCCTTTGTTATCTTCATGATAGCCCTCGTCGTTGCCATGATAGCAGTATCACTCTTCGTTGCCCTTAGATACCGCTCCCCGACGGTGTTTCTGCCTATAACTGCCACTGTCTTCTCGGAGGTTATCATAATCCTTGGATTCGCTTCCCTCGTCGGCTGGAGGCTCGATGTGGCATCCCTCGTCGGTATGATAGCCGCCGTTGGTTCCGGTGTTGACGACCAGATCATCATCACAGACGAGATGCTCAGGGGTGGCGTGAAGGAAGAGAAGAAAGAGGTATCAGTACTGACGAGGATAAAGAGGGCCTTCTTCCTAGTATTCGCCTCTGCCTCAGCTCTAGGAGCCGTTATGATACCCCTATGGTTCTCGGGCGTTCCCAGCCTTATGGGCTTTGCCCTGACAACCCTCGTGGGTATCCTTAACGGTGTGCTCATAACGAGGCCAGCCTACGCAGAGGTTTTGAAGTACCTACTCAGCCGAAGGGCCAAAGGATGAGTTTTATTATACCTATCCTCGGTATGACGAAAAGCGGTGTTCCAATAACCTGGTCGCCCGAAACGAGGAACGGATAGACGCAACGACCAAGTATGCAGTCCTGGTCAGCCGTGGGATTCGTTCTCTCGTTATCTCCCTTCGTGACGAAGAGGTATCCCCTAGGTGTCCTTATCTTCAGGATCACACGGTGGATGATGTCCCTTCCATGGAGATCGTCGAAGTAAACGATGATCGTGCCGTTCCTTTCCACGGGAATCTTCTTCCCGTTCACCTCGATGTAAAGGAGCTTCAATCCCCGTCGAACGAACCGTATCCCTACCTGTTGAGGCAATACGTGGAAGTTTAGGTTCGTGTCGATGTAAACCTCTGGCGCAGAGATCTGCGAGGGACTTATTCCCCTTACGATAACGATGTCTCCGGGATAGAAGACGGGCTCCATGGAGCTCGATGCCACAATCACGGCAGGCTTCGATGTGTGAAGTAGAGCGCCGAGAAGAAGGTAGAGCAGATACGCGACGAGGAGAGTATAGATAACGTCGGCTATGGTCTTAGACCAGCCCTTCTTTCCAATGTAACGGTCCCAAAAGGTGTCAAAGTAGTAGAACGGGTCGAGGTAGCGAAGAACCTTTAGATCCATCGGCCCACCTCTCTTCCAAGAAGATGGGAAATCCTTAAGGGCTCTGGGAGTTTTCCGGCAAACTGGTAGGCTTCTACTAAACGTTTACACTCACCCATCGTGAGGCCGACGAAGGAAACGTAAAGGATTCCACGTCGTGTTTCAAGGGGCCTCATAGAGGGGTTCCTTCGGTATCTTTCGACAGAAGAAGGGGTTCCGTGGGTCGAAAGGGACTTTAATATCTTTCCTTCTTCTGGCGGATCCTCAACGACCGCCACGATAGGCTTTTTAACAGCCTCGTAGAGCTCTTCCAAATCAACTACGTTTGTACCACCGAAGATCGTTCCCGAAAGGAACACGGCTGAGATCTGAGATGTATCGGGAAGAATATCGAGGATAGAGTCTGTTGCATCATCCCCATCAACGGTTACCCACCCAAACCGGAAGCCTTCGATAACGGAACTCTTCATCACCGTGAGGACAAGGGGAGCGCGACGATCCTTCCCCCTCTCGAAGAAACCATCATCGATCCCGACAACGCGACCGATCTTCATGATAATGAAGAGAGGAGAGCTTCCCTAAGT
>WAPE01000110.1 GCA_015520865.1 Candidatus Iainarchaeum sp. | reverse complement strand
CGTTTACATAGCCGTTCATGAAAAAGATGATGGAAAGAAGATCCTCTACGTCCACGGCGTCCAGCTCGGAAACATCTACCGAGGTTCTGAGAACGCCGGCATAGCAAGGGGATTCCTCCAGGGACTCGTTGACATGGCAAAGAATAACGGCTTCGACGAGATTTGGATCCAGACGAGAGACCTTTCAAACTTTAAAGCTCTTGCAAAATCCGTGGAGGACGAGTTCAAGAAGATGGGAGGCAAAAGGGTGAGCAGAGAAGACCTCGAAAAACTGAGGTACGGCGACCTACCGAAGAATTACTATGCTTCGCCCCACACGGTCGGAGAGAATTACCTCTACAAGCTAGAGCTCAAGAAGTAGCTCAGAACGTGTGGAATCCCAGCCGCTTTGCCGCTTCGATGAACCGGAGGTAGTACTTGGCAAGATTTTCTAATGACTCCTTGTTCCATCCTTTTAAGGCTCCCTTATAGTCTTCTACGTACCTTCTCAGCTCATCTGGTACATGAGTTTTTCCTCCAAGTAGCTCATAAGCAGCGGCGCCGGCGAGTACGTGGGAAAGGTATTCGTGGGCCGCACTTTTTGCCTCTTCTTCCTTGCTTTTTAGTACCTTATCTAATGTTCTCCGATGGGCTTCGATCCAGTCCTCTTCTTCCGGAACCTCCTTACCTCTTTCTACTAGAACTCTAGCGAGGTTTCCGTGCAGGGAATAAGGACCCTGTTCGAGGATCTCCAGAAAGAGATCGTGAGGAAGGGCTACGATAGATACTCCTTGAGGCGAACGGCGATGCTGAATATGCTGTGCTTTGATGGATTCGACTTCATCAATCGTAATTTTATCAGTCACGAGTATCTTGGCCCCGACGGACTTCTCGGCCTTTTCGATACCTTCTTTTAGCCAGGGATACGTGCTCTTTGTGTGGGACCCAAAGGAGGACGGTAGTAGCTCTCGAAGTTCTTCAGGGTTTATTCTCTTAGCTTCTGCTGCCATCTTTGCTAGCCCTCGAAGTACTTCCTTCACAGAGTAGGGCACAATATAGGATGCGTCGCTTTTTCTTTAAAGTTTAAACCGTCAGAGACCACTGCTAGCATTCTCGAAAAAGCCTACGGACCTCACGGGAAGTTGGGCATGTTCTTTGAACGGGATAAGCTTAATGAGCTGAGAAAGCGCTACTACAATGCCTTCAAGCTGAGCCTCGCCCGCGCACTTATCGAAGATTTAAGAGAGCTCGGTGTTTCCGAAAAACTCTTGAAAGAAGCCTCGAAGAAGATAGACGAACACGCGAAAAAGGGAAATTTTAACGCAGTGTACAAAGAGGTCGAAACGTTGCTTAATCAGGTAAAGGAACATCATCCTGATATTTGGAAATCCCTCGGAGGACCTTTTGCTTCCCTTATACCCGATGTTAACCCCCTTGAGGATAAGCTCATGCCAGGCAAGGGAAAGCGAACGTGGATAGCACTGATACCAAAGAATCTAAAACGAGTTCAGGAGTTGGTAAAGAATTTTGCTCCTGATGATTTCGAAGGTCGCCTGAACAAGGTTTTAACCGCCCTCGAGAAATCCTCTACTTACCTTCAAAAGGAAGGTTTTCCAAGGAGGGTCATTGTCGGAGAAAAGAAAGAAACGGAGCTCCATCCAACCCTTGGAGCAGTTGTCCATATATTTCCCGAGGAACGGTACCTCTTACCTTCGAAGAAAGATATTGAGAAGGCCCGTGAAGTTTTAGAGGTTTTGGAAAAGGAATCTGCAGACCCCAAGAGGTTGATGGAAGCCCTAACAGAGCTTCACAACCTTATAGAAAAGGGAGCTGTGGATCCGCACCTACTACTTTATCAGGCGGAGAAAGAGGCGGAAGAGAACCGTTGGAAGAGAGAAAGAAGGATGCAGTTCGGCGACGCCGGCGAAATCCTTGAGTGGGAGAGCAAGCTCTACGGTACGTCAAAAAAGGAAAAGGAAAAGAAAAAGATAATAAGAGAAGCTCAGAAGAAAGCAGGAGGTATTATAGAGATCTACCGGCAAACGACTCATGCCACGAGGGAGGAAGCAGAAGCAGAGGCGGAAAGAGTAAAGAAGATCCTTGAAAATGCCTTAAGTTCCCACGGACTTAGGGGCATAGAGATGACGATACATATAAAGCGCTTCGGGCCTTAAGCTTTTCTTTACCCTTTATTTTCGTGGAGGTTCCCTGCTTTCCCGTCTCCGTGAAGGCCTTGATAGAAAGGGATGGTAGGTTCTTCTTTCTTCTCAAGGAGATCGGTGGAAAGATCCTGTACGGTCTTCCGGGAGGCTTAAAGGAGCCAGGTGAACACCCCGAGGAAACCCTTGTCCGAGAAACAAAGGAAGAGACAGGCTTTCTTGTGAAACCAGTAAAGCTCCTCTCTGCTACGAACTACTACCACAGAACGGGACGGGAGAACGTCGTCCTAATATACCTAGCTAAACTTGTTGGTGGAGAAGTAAAACTCGGAAGGGAGCCCGATATGAGGTTTGTCGGCTATCAATGGCTCTCCCCAGAGGAAATGGACGTTCTACAGCCAGAATCCTATCAAAAACTTGTTCTTAACGCCGTAAAACGGGCTTTAGAGCGATAGCTTTTTAATTAGCCTCCCTTTACTTCGTTCCGTGGAGTCCTCCATCTTCTTCGAGGAAAACCTCGGTCATTCGAAGGACATAAAGATAGTTCGACATCCCAAACGGATCCTCTACCAGGGTCGCACCCGCTACGCGGAGGTAATAATAGCGGAGGGCAACTTTGGCGAGAAAGAGATCTACATCGATCGAATCCTCCAATCCTCCACCCGAGATGAGTTCATCTACCACGAGGCCCTCACCCACCCAGCCATCACTCGGTTTAGCCCGAGGAAGGTGCTTATTCTCGGAGGTGGTGAAGGGGCGGTTGCCCGGGAAGTTCTAAAACACCCTGTGGAAAGGGTAAATATGGTAGAGATCGACAGAGAATTCGTTGACCTCGTAAAGAGATACGTTCCCGAGATGCCCCGAAATGCCCTGGAGGACAGCCGTTTTAACCTTCACATTGCAGATGCTTGGGACTTCGTGAAAGATGCAAGCGATCGCTGGGACATAGCAATAGTGGACGTTACCGAGCCGGAGGGTCCTGCAAGGCGTTTGTACACGAGGGAGTTCTACGAAATGCTCGGAAAGATAACCAACAACGTTAACGTCTTCGCCGGTGAGCTCGACGGCCTCTTTGAAGGAGGATATCAGGCACGTTATATCTCTACGATTCGCTCGGTCTTTCCCTACATCCTTGTCGGAACCATCTACGTACCCAGCTTTCTCACGAGCATCATCATCGTTCTTGCGTCGAAGGACCCAATTCCGTCTCCTACTTTCCCGACGATTCCTACTAGGATGTACGACGAAGAAGCAGATATGCACATCTTCTCCCTACCTAAGCACGTAAGGGAGAAGGTCTACCAAATCCGCCTTCCCTTCACGCTTAAGGATTTGGCGGAATATTAGAACTTATTAGTCGAAAGCTTTCTAATTAAACCATGATCCACCTCAGGGAATGGAACGATGGTGCGGCTATCTTTTCTTACCTCCTCTGGAGAAGCTCGATAGAGGAGAAACCGTTTGAGGAGCAGGTGAAGTTCTGGCTGTGGACAATTACTTCAGAGAGGGGCTACTACCTTCCAAGGAGGGCCCTGCTTTGGAGATTCCTTCTAAGGAAAATAGACAAGACCGGAGTTCTTGAGATCTACAAGAAAACGGCCAAGTCCTTCAAGAAGATTGAAGGGGAATTTCTCGGGTTTCTTCAGAAGAAAGGAATAGGTCGTACGAAGCCTGTTCGAGTATATCCGGGATTTTCCCTTGAAGGACCTGGAGGGAGTGCTTTTGATGATTTTGTAGTGCTCCACATTGGTCCTGGGCGAGACTACCTTCCAATCCTGGTTCACGAGCTTGTCCATGTGTTCTTTGAGACAGATGACGAGGAAGAGGTAAATGCTCTGGTGAAGGAACTCTTTGAACGAACCAAATAGATCTATTTTTCCCTGAGAGCTTTGATGAGCGGATGTCTCGGATTAAGTATAACTATGGGCTTTTCGCCGTCTCCTTCTATTTTTACCATAAAGTGAAAGGGTAAGAGGTGTGGATATACGATCTGGTAGGGAGCGTATCTTTTAATGATCCTTACAAGTTCCTCTGGAAGAGGGTCAACTTCCACATAGTTCTTCGGATTGTTGGGATCTTCAGGCTCCTTGTAGAATGCTCCACACTTTGAGCATCTGAAACCTTCTTCTTCGGTTTTTAAGCGACCTCCACAGGCTGGACAACGAAGGGTTCTATAGGCTATGATGTTTTCATGGTCTGGGTGAGTATGAGTGTTGTTGACCAGGTAGTTGACTAGTGAGAGAAGTTGTTTTATTCTTTCTGAGGGGATAGCTCCTAGACCTACTGTAAACCGAGAAAGGACTCCTTTCAGATCTTCTGCGGCGGCGTTTTCTACAACCCATTGAAGGTATTTTTTGCTAATGATACCGTCTTGGTACGCCTTACCTAGAATGTGGAGAACCTTTAGGGTTCTTAGACCCGGTGGAGCTTCCTTTATATCATAGAGCTTTTCTCCTTCCTCTATATTGATAGAGGACCCTAAAAACTCTTCTTTTAATCTAGGAGCTTCTCTATTCTCTCGGTAGGTCTTTTCTTTTTCTACCTTCGTTTCTGCATTTACTCTAAAGATCATATCTAGCAGATCAGGTAGAAGATCATCCTTCCTCAGTCGGAGCCTCGTTTCTACTTCGTTGACAAGTTTGT
>WAPE01000109.1 GCA_015520865.1 Candidatus Iainarchaeum sp. | reverse complement strand
GAGTATATACTTACCAATAGCCACCTCGTAGCTTCTTGTCGTTCCCAGCCTATAAACCGAGGGTCTTCCAAAGAATCGGGCGATGGTTCTGGCCTTGTTTGGCGACTCGACAATGAACAGTATCGTTTTGACGGGATCTTCCCACTGGCTCGTCGATCTAGCCTTCTTCCTATCCTCGTCGATCTCCCTAAGAAGCTTCTCTAGATCCAGCTCTTCGAAGGAAACAAATTCCTCGTTGTAGAGGTTGAACATGATCCTTCGAAGCATCTCGAAGGCTTTGGGATGATCTACAAGAAGGACAGACAGCCCTTTTGTGATTCCGCCGGCGTACATCCTCGAAGCCCTTCCAGAACCCTGGACGTAGGTTTTGTAATCCGGGATAATGATCTTCAGGCCGTCCTCTGATTCTTCTAAGATGATGTCAGGGTGTTGCTTGAGTTTTTCGATGATCTGGGGATCCTCGAGGTATTTCTTAAGCAGCTCTTTAGCCTTTTCCACGTCTTCGTCTCTCCCGTACCTTCTCAATCTATTTGCAAGGATCCTCAACTGCGAATCACTTGTTACATCGTAAACGATATCGAGAAGGAAGGCAAGCCTGCCGGGGGTTACCCCTTCTAGGTCTAAACCGAACCTGAACCTTGGAACTCCAACAAAAAGCGTGTATCGGACTCTTTCGGGAAGATCGATCCCCCTTACGACCGTTCCATAGTAGTAGGCCGATCCAACGAGGACATCAACCTCTCCGTTGGCAAAGGCATCTAGGGCCTTCACGGCCTTTACTCCAGTAGCTAACTCTGCCTTTACCCCCTTTTCCTTGAGGAATTCCGTGAGCTCCTTGGCATACTCCTCCCCGTAAACGGTTGCGACGAAAACGATCCCTCCGGTTCCCAGCTTTTTCAGAAGCTCCAATACTTGCTCCTTCCCCTGGAAATCTGTGTAGGCGTTGACGAGGTTCCTAAGATTGGCACGGGTGCTTCCCACCTCAAAATCCAGTAGCTCTCTAAATAGCTTCACCCTCAATCCCCTGGCACGGCCGGTGGCAGATGCCACGACGAGCTGGCCAACCTCGTTATTTTCCTTGAAGCGCTCGATCTTCTTCGTCAGACGCTCGATTTTCTTTTCGTCGCCCCTACCTCTCAGAAGCCTAAACTTCTCGATGATGAGGGAGTAAGCAGCCTCTATAACCTCGTCCGTAAATCCGAGGAGCTTCAAAACCCTATCTATGTTCTTTGATGCCTTCAGAAATGCATCGACATCATCAACATAGACGAGATCAAAGCGCTTGTCGCTCAGAAGATCGAACTTTCGTGCAAGAAACTGGGAGGTCGTTATGAGGAACCGGAAATCGCCCTTCCTTATCCTTTCAAGAGCCTCCTCCTTTTCTTTCTTCTTTAACCCTGAATGGAAGGCCACGATATAGTCCCTATCAAGAAGGCTTCGGGCTCGATCCTCCATTTGTTTCACAAGCGCACTCGTAGGCACAACCATATAGAACTTCATGCCCTTTTCGGCTATGTAGAGGCCGAAGACAACCCCAAAGAGGGACTTACCAACCCCTGTTGGCGCTACGATGGAGAAGGATTTCCCTAGAAAGAGTCGCTTCGCCCAGGTTCGCTGAGCACTCCAGGGTTTGTTCCCAATGAGCCTCTCGAAGAATTCGGAGAAGCTCTTCAGGCCGGAAATTACCCGGTAAACCGTCTCGTACTCTCCCTTCCTCGTCAAGCCAGAATGGACGGCTTCTACGAGGCTAAAGAAGTCATCAAGCTTAATCTCCTTCGGAAGGCACGTTGTGCAGGGGTTCTTTATCCTCAAGCGGTAGTCCGTTATCTCGCCGCCGCAGTTGGGGCAGATGTTGTCGAAGATGGCCTTCGTTTCCACGGAAAAATAAACGCCGACTAAAGCTTATAACGCCTAGTCACTTCGTCCCGCGGAACCTCCAGTCCTCTCCAGAGTTCCTTTCTCCAAGCCTCCAACGGCAGATCATCACCGAAGTGATACTCCGAAGCGGTTTGGATCCCCATTTCGTTTATCCTCTCGTAGAATGACGGGTCTCTAGCAGCGTGGTGGTCGATAATAATCCTAT
>WAPE01000108.1 GCA_015520865.1 Candidatus Iainarchaeum sp. | reverse complement strand
ATCAAAGATCTTCCTCAGCTTCTCCTCAGCCTCTCCAACAAATTTACCCATGATTTCCGGTCCGTTGACGGCGATGAAGTGGGCATTGGCTTCGTTTGCGACGGCCTTTGCTAGAAGGGTTTTGCCTGTTCCCGGGGGGCCGTAAAGCAAAACCCCTTTGGGGGGCTCAATACCTAACTTTCGAAAGAGCTCGGGATGCTTCAGGGGGAGCTCTATCATCTCCCTTACCTTTTGAATCTGGTCAGACAAGCCTCCAATGTCTTCGTAGGAAACAGATGACGTTGCGATCGCTCCGGCGATTTCTTCTCGAATGATGATCTTCGTGGAGTCGACGACTCGGACGATTCCCGACGGGTTCGTCGAAACGACAACGTAGAGGTTTTTTCGAAATATGGGGATGATGAGTTTGTCTCCCTTCACCAAGGGCCTTCCGTCGAGGAACCTATGAACGTAGTGCTCGTAGCCCTTTAGTAGAACGGCGTCTTCGGAGGCTGGAGCGAGGACCACCTGCTTGGCAGGCTTCCAATCGGCGGGTCTAACAATAACCTCGTCTCCCAGGGATACCCCAGCGTTCTCCTGGGTTATCTTATCCATCCGGATAATGCCTTCTCCGATGTCAGAGGTCGGGGCTGGCCAGGCGATTGCAGCAGTCTTTCGCTTTCCCTCTATCTCAACGATATCGCCGTAAACGATACCGAGCTCTTTCTTTGCCTGCACATCGATGGCTACGATGCCCCTATTTACGTGGGAAGGAAGGGCGGAAGCTACCCTGAGCTTTATTTCAGGCTTCTTCGTTGCCGCTGTTGTCGTCTCCACGTAGTGAACTAGGGTAGGAGGGTTTTAAACGACCTTCATCGAGGGGTCGAAGAAGGATGTCTCCCGGTGGAAGAAGGGGAACGAGTTCATTGAGGTAGTCCTTTGGAAGATCCAAAATGGATAGGATCTTTCTGGCTACCTTGCTCCTATCCTCGCCTCCCGGAAGGAGCAAAAACAGCGATTCACTCGTTTCCCTCGCCGATACGAAGAATCGATCGTCCTTGAAACCGAGATAAAGCTTCAGCTCTGGCTCGAGCCACTCGCGCTTCCCCTTGATGATGATACCTCCCTTGGGGCGGTACTCTCCCGAGGGAGGAGATAAGGAAACTTGAGAAGCCTCCACGTAGAAGACCGGGACCTTGTATAACCCCATCTTCCAAGCCCTTGAGTAGGAGGCCGCAAAGGTGGCGGCTTCTATTTTTTCCTCTTCAGATGCGTTAACTCCGTCCTTGAGGATGACGGAAGGGGCCCCAACGACGTCAGCATGGAAGAAAAGATCCCTAGGTTGTAGGTACTTCTTCACGAGGATCTCGTTGGTTCTGGCGTCCCTTCCGCCAAGGACAAGGCGTCCGCCCGATGTGAACATCCATCGGAAGGCTTCGTACCATTCCCTCTTTCGCTTCCTTCGAAGAACCACAGGCCTTTCTTCCTTCTTTTCCTCGATCTCCTTCTTTTTCTCTTCCTCTATGAGTTTCAGCAGTCTCTCTCGTTTCTTTTTGAGCTTTTTAAGCCTCTCGTGAAGCGCCTGAACGTTCTCCCAGAGGGATTTTGTGGTATCAAGCCGCAGCTCCACCCTTCATCGCCTCCCGGATACGGTCCTTCTTGTTTAGGAACTCGTCGACGAGACGGGAGAGAACGCCCCGAGCTTCGCCGACCACGGCACCCCGTTCCTTCGATCCCCTTTCTATGTGGTTCATATCCTCTTCCAGCCTTGCAGTAAGCTCTGGGGATAGCGTTTCCGGGGCGATCTCCTTTAGTAGGTCGTAAACGAGCTCCCCCAAAGGTGTGGGCCGAATCCTCTTCCTTCCTGTTATATATCCCCTCCTGTAGAGCTTGGCAATGATCTCCGCCCTCGTTGCCTTCGTCCCCAAACCCAGGCTCTCCATCCTCTTGACGAGCTCTCCCGGGGAGTACCTCGATGGAGGCTTCGTTTTCTTCTTCTCCAGTTGCACCTTCTTAACGGGGATTTCTTCGCCAACAACAAGGTCCGGGACCCTAACCTCCTCAATGGAGACAGGATAAACCTCCATCCAACCAGGAAAAACGAGGACCTTTCCCTTGACTTCAAAAGGAACACCATTTACTTCGATTATTCCTTTCTTCTCTTCCACAACGGCTTCTGGCAGGAGGGTAGCCAGGAACCTCCGAACGATAAGGTCGTAGATCTTGGCATGCTTCTCTGGAAGGGGAGAAGCAGGAACGTCGACGGGGTGGATCGGTGGATGGTCCTCCGTTTTTCTACCTCTGGAAGGTCTGAAGGGAGGGGAGATCCTCGACGTGAAGGGTCTATAAG
>WAPE01000107.1 GCA_015520865.1 Candidatus Iainarchaeum sp. | reverse complement strand
ATCGTAGGGACAGTTCTTACAGTCCTCACAGTAGCCTAACCTCTTTGCGTAGTCGCAGAGCTTGGATGGGAACTCTAGGTTCATGTCCTTTGGCAGTAACATCGAAAAGATCTTCTTTCCAGAGATGAGACCGTCTTCGTCAGGTTCGGGGAGCTCCGTTATACCAACCGCGTATAGGAGTTCCGCCGCCTGCTCCTTCGTCAGTCTCGTTTCCTTCCACGTTAATATGAACATACCCGTAAGGGCATCCTCATCCGCCGTGACGAGGATCCTACCGTGGCGGGGTGAGATCATGTTGTACTTTACCGCTATAAGCTCCCGGGCCTCTGTTTGTGCATCCTTCGTTTGGACGAAGTGTATGTTCATTTCGTCTCCGTCGAAGTCAGCATTGTAGGGCTTGTTTGCCAAGGGGTTTATCCTTAGCGTCTTTCCGGGAAGCACCCTTACCTTGTGGGCCATGAGGGAGATCCTGTGGAGGGATGGTTGCCGGTTGAAGAGGGCGATATCGCCGTCCATGATCTGGCGCTCGACGATGTATCCCGGTGCGAGCTCTTCCAGTATGTCCTCTCTGTTATCCGGTGTTATCCTCTTCCTCGTTCCGTTGGGCCGAATGATGTATAGGGCCCTCGGATACTCGTCCCTCTTGATGAGCTCCTTTACCTCTTCGATGTTCCACTCTGTGACGTGAACCGGAACGGTTATCTCTTCTGCCATAAGCTGTGGGACGCCAACCTCACCCACCGAGATCTTGAGATCCGGTGAGATGACGGTCCTTCCGGCAAAGTTCACACGCTTACCGGAGAGGTTATACCTGAACCTCCCCTCCTTACCCTTCAGCCTCTGAACAAGAGTCTTGAGGGGTCTTCCAGACCTGTGTCGTGATGGAGGGACACCCGGCGCCTCGTTGTTGAAAAAGGTCGTCACGTGATACTGTAGTAGGTCCCAGAGGTCCTCTATAATGAGTTGTGGAGCTCCTGCTTCGATGTTCTCCTTGAGTCGCTGATTCGTGTAAACGATATCGGCCAGCTTGTGGGTTAGGTCATCTTCTGCCCTTTCACCGGTCTCCAGAATGATGGAGGGCCTTATAGTTACGGGAGGAACGGGGAGAACCGTTAGGATGAGCCATTCTGGTCGGAACTTCTTGGGGTCAAAGCCCATGGCTTCTACATCTTTGTCTGGGATCCTTTCGAGGCGCTCCCTTATTTCAGTAGGCCATATCTTCCTTTCTTCATCTCCTACGATCTCGAAGAAGTTGTAGGGCTTTTCGAACTTGATTTTAGGCCTTTCGTATCCACAGTGGGGACACTTCCTAACCTCTGCTCCCTTCTTGGCGAAGTACTTGAACCTCGCCTTGGGAGGATACTTCTTCTTTACTTTTTCTATTGTCTCGTCGGAGAAAACAAGCCTTCCGCACTTGGGGCAAGTCGCCTGGAGGAAACCTTCAACGTATTTGATGTATTCGGTATGAATGACAGGTCTAACGAGCTCTATTCTTCCAAAGTGGCCGGGACACTTATTCATCTTCTGTCCGCAGGTTTTACACCTTAGTCCAGGGTCTACGACACCCATCCTTGGGTCCATAAGGCCCCCTTCGACGGGGAAGCCATCTGCGTCGTAGGTTTCAGGTACCGTTACTTCTACGGTACTCATCTTCCTAATCATCTCGGGGGAGAGAATCCCAAACTCGATGGCTCCAATCGTCTTCTTACTTGCCATGTTCTCACGCCTTATCCTTTAGTATTAGCTTCGGATAGATCCCGAGGGATTTTAGCTCATCCAGGAGGAGCTTAAACGCGTAGGAAACCTCAACCTCGTGGACCTTTGTGGATCCACAAACGGGGCAATACCTCTTCTTCCTTATGGCGTCGTCTATACCGATGTTTCCACACTTCTCACAGACGAGGATCTTTGTCTTGTCGGATTCCTCGACGAGTCGCTCGTAGAGCGTCATGGCAGCTCCGTGACCAATGAGGGTATCCCTCTCCATCTCACCGAACCTTATACCACCTTCCCTGCTCCTACCCTCTGTGGGCTGGCGTGTGAGGATCTGGATGGGACCTCTGGCCCTTGCCTGGAACTTCTGGGAGACGAGGTGCTTCAGCCTGAGGTAATAGATGGGTCCAATGAAGATGTCGGCATCAATCTCTTCTCCAGTTTTTCCGTCGTAGAGGGTCTCCTTTCCGGTCCTTCTAAAGCCATGAGCCCTTAGGATTTTCTCGAAGTCTTCGGCTTCCATACCTTCTCCCATCGTCGCATCCACTTCTTCCCAACCTTCCAAAGCTGCTGCCTTCGCTCCGAGGATCTCGAGGACGTAGGAAACCGTCATACGGGAGATAAATGCGTGGGAGTTGAAGATGAGGTCAGGAACGATTCCCTGAGCCGTGAAGGGCATGTCCTCTTGTGGCACGATCATACCGATAACACCCTTCTGTCCCATCCTCGCCGTGAACTTGTCTCCTATCTCCGGGATCTTCTCCTGGCGAAGCTTGATCTTTACGAGCCTGTTTCCGTTCTCATCGGAGGTTATCATCACCGTGTCGACGTAGCCTTCTTCATCGGGTCTGACAAGGACGGAGTTCTCCCTCCTCTTCTCTTCCATAATTCCAAAGTGGGCAACGTCCTCAAGGAACCTTGGCGGGGACGTCCTTCCGACGAGGGCGTCACCACCCTTCACCTTTGTTTCCGGAATGGCAATACCGTCCTCACCGAGGGCGTGATAAGCTTCCTCTCCAAGGTATCCGCTTACCTCCTCGGAGGGGATCTCGAACCTGTCCTTCTGGCCTCCGGGATACCTCCTTTCTACAGCTTCATAGGTCCTGAAGAACACCGCCCTGAATAGCGCCCTCTCTATGGAGTCTTTGTTCATAATGATGGCGTCCATCATGTTGTATCCTTCGAACGGGAGAACTGCTACCACGATGTTCTGTCCATAGGGGCGCTTGTCAAGGTGGGCGTACTTGAACACGCGGGTTCTTACGATGGGCTTTTGAGGATAGTAGAGCACGTAGCTCATCGTATCGGTTCGAATCCTGAAGTTGGAGGCATAAAGACCTAGACCCTGGTCTCCCATCTTGGATCCGTGGAGGAGCCTTGTCGTCAGGTTCCTTTCAGGCCAAGGAATGAGGTTTACTCCGAAGCTGAGAACGAGGGCAGGATGGATCTCAAGGTGGGTATGCTCTGGTGTCAAGTCTTCTTCCTTTTCAGCTATATAGGCGTTCTCCTCTTCCTCGGGATCGAGGTACTCGATGATACCCTGCCGGACGAGCTGGTCCCAGGTGAGCTTCCCCTCCTTGAGCATCTTCAGGTGGGTCTTTGTTAGGAGTGGCTTGCCGTTCTTCACGACGATGAGGGGTCGGGCAAGCCTTCCTGCATCTGTGTAGATGTAAACCTCGTTCGTGTTTTCGTAATACGTAACGGAGACCGTATAGGGTATTTGACCGCTCCTCCTTCGCTTTCTCAACTCTTCTACAAGCTTCTTTGGATCGGGATGAAAGCCCAGCAGCCTACCGTTTACGTAAACCTTTGCTTCCTTCATCCTACCACCGTAGTTACGCCAAGCTTCCTCAAGAGCCTTTCAATTCTTTCGGGATCGGATGCTGTAGTCGTCCTTGCCATAAGGGCGAAGTACTTCACGAGACCACAGGACTGACCTTCGGGGGTTTGAATGGGACAGAACCTGCCAAAGTGGGTACCGTGGACCTCCCTTGCCTCGAAGTTCTTCCTCTTCTTGGATAGGGGCGACTTCACACGGTTGAGCTCGTAAATAGGAGCGATGAAGTTCGTCCTATTTAGAATTTGAGAAACACCCGTTCTCCTATTGGGCCAGGTGCCTGTATTCATGGCGAAATAAACGGCGTCTGTGAAGGCTCCGGGTCGAACGATTGTCTGGAGCCTTATCCTCTTTCTTCGGGCTAGTGCCCTTTCTACCTGGAAGCGTATGTCCCTTATGAGGGCCCTTAGGGCGAAAACAAAGAGGGTCTCCATGAGCTGACCGGCTAGCTCGATCCTCTTGTTTGCAAGGTGATCCTTGTCGTCGATGGGACGAAGGTTGTAGTATACCTCCGATGTTCTCTCGGCCATCCGGATGAGGAAGTAGCCCTTTGCCTTCCGATGCTCTGGCTCCGTTCCGATGTGGGGGAGTAGGAAGTTGTCGATGACCTCCTGGGCTCTTCTAAGCTGGTAATCCCTTATCTGACCCGGCGCGACGATCCTTCCTATAATTTCTAGGGCCTCCTCTTCGGTTTTGACATCGGACTGCTCTAGGTTCAGGAGAACGTCGTTTACAACCTCTTTTTCTCCTATAAGGGCGTCGAGGATTTCTTGGTCGTCCGTGAATCCAAGGGCCCTCATGAGAACCGTCCAGCGGATTTGGAGAACCGACGGGAACGAAACGTTCCAGATACCGTCCTTCCTTCTTATAACCATCGTCTTGCCCGTGTAGGCTCCCTTCCGGGAAAAGACCTGGGCTATGATCTTTGACTTCTGCTCATCCGCCCGAGAAACCATGATTTTGTTGGGTGCCGGTTCGTCGTGGGCTACAAGCGCCTTTTCGACACCGTTGATAATGAAGTAGCCTCCAAAGTCGAGGGGGTCTTCTCCTAGGGCTATGAGCTCCTTTGGAGAGAGCCCGTTGAGCCAACAGAGGGAGGATTTTACCATAACGGGTATCTCACCGATCCTTATCCTTGCCCTTTGGATCTCGACGTTCCTTCGGATGGCGATCATATCGAGGTAGATGGGCGCCATATAGCTCCTGTTCCTTATCCTCGCCTCCATGGGATAGAGCCTTCTAACGGCGCCGTCGATCTCCGTTACGAAGGGCTGTTCAATGTGGTGACCCTTCACCTCGATGACGAGGTCTCCTACCTCTGGATCGATCGTCGAGTGTTCTTCGATGATCTCGGGGATCCTTTCTTCAACAAATTGGTTGTAGGAATCGATCTGCTGACTCACAAGGGTCTCGTTCTTGAAGTATGCGTCTACGAGTTCCCAATACCCCATTTAGATCACCACACGGTAGTATATGCTCTTTCCCGCGATGGGCGAGTTCCTAATAAACTCGATCACGTCCCCCTTCTTCGCCCCGAGCTCGACGGCAACCGGATCTGTTTCGAGAATCTTCGGGAGCATCTCCTTCGTTACCTTGTACTTCTTGAGAAGCTCCTCAACTTCTTCCTTTGACAGAATCCTCGCCTTGGGAACGAAAACATGGTCCAGAATGGAGCGCTTATTAGATGCCATGCTACCCCACCGGGGCGAATTTAATCGAGGTTAAGGAGTTTAAAAAGTGTTTTAAAGCTGACGTTCGGAAAGCTTAAGAGGCTTATCCTAACAGCCAATCGATGATCTTCTTGAGCCAGCTTCCGCCGGTGCCACCCCTCTTCTTCCGGCCCTTCAGCTTCTTTCCTAGGAGTGCCTCGGCAACGTCGTAGAAGGCCTGCGATGCCTTCGCATTGGGATTGTAAAGCACCACTGGTTGTCCGAGGTTTACAGCCTTTTTCACCTCCGGATCATAGGGAATCTCGCCTATGATGGGAGCTTCTACGATAGCCTGGGCCTCATCTCGCTTTACCTCGTCCTTTCCGGTCACCATATTGAGAACGGCTCCAGCCACAGGTTTTTTCATCGCCTGAACGAAGTAGTTCACCTTAAGGGCGTTGTAGAGGGCTGGATAGTTGGGATTTGTAACGATGACTGCTGCGTCGGAGTTCATAACCGTGTAGTAGACGTCCTTTTCTACCCCTGCTGGTCCGTCGAAGATGACGAAGTCGTAGCTTGGGAAGAGGGGCGTCAGGAGCGTAAAGATGTTTTGTAGCGTTTGGTCGTCGAGGCCTATGAGGTTGAAGCTCGGGGTGACGAAGTGGACGCCTGAAGGATGGATCCAGACCATTTCTGACGGATTTGCCGCCCCCTTCGCGAGGGCTTCATCGAGGGTGTGGGTGTTTGGAACCGTTTTGAAGTAGGTGGCCACCGTCGGGGCTGAAAAGTTTGCATCGACGAGGAGAACCTTGTATCCCTCTTGAGCGAGAATGACAGAGAGATTTATTGAGAGAAGTGTTTTTCCAACACCTCCCTTTCCGGAAAGGACGGCCAACCTCATCCCATCGCCTCCTTAATACGGTTTATATACTCCAAAGACTTGATGTGATCCTCAGGCTCCATAAAACCCTTTACTTCTTCCACCCGAAGCCCCTGGGCATAACGAAGAAGGAGGTCCGCCACCTTCTTGTTTATCCAACCGATGGACCGATAGTATTCCAGTAGCGTCGGCAGCTCTTCTTCTCCAACCTTCGAGAGCATGAAGTTCACCCAGTCGATGAGGATCTCTATGACCCTTGGTTTTGTTACGTCGATCTCCGTAAGCAAGGCGTTCTCTTCTGCCCCTTCTTCCTCTCCTAAGACTCCCCTGAGTGCCTCCTCAATCTTTCTCACCCTGTGCTTGAGAAGAAGCACCTCCCGTTCCAGTGTGGTGAGCCGCCTCTCTAAGGGATCTTCCTTTGCTGAAAAGGAGATTGCAGGTTTCTCCACGACGAAGAAAGGAGAGAAGCGAGGTTTTTAACGGGGGAGGAAGGCTTGTTACTACCCTGTTATGATAATATAGATCAGGTAGAGGACAATGCCAAAGAAGATGATATAAACGACGATGGGAGGCACGTGAAGCAGTTTTGCCAGCTTGTTCATGTACTTTATCCAGCCCTTCGGCGTTCGTAGCTCTGTCAAAACCTGCTGAGTGATCTCGTACCATCCTAGCTCCCTTTCTGGTACCTTTTCCGCCCCGAAAACCATCCCGGTTACTCCATCGATGTCGAGGCGATAGTTACCTTCGTGGACGTCTACCCAGACTCTCCAGATGGGCCAGAAGATCTTCTGTCCTCCCACCACCTTTATGGAATCCTTCGGAACCTTTAGGAGGCCCGCTAGCTTTATCTGGGCGAGTTCCTTTGCCTCCTCCTTTGAGATAACAAAATCCTTTACTTCCATTTGGTAATCGTGCTTTGGCTCGTTGGTCATCTCTATGGGCATTTCCTCCAAGACCATCGGAATGTATTCTAGAAGATCTCCGCTCTCTCCGTTTATCGCCACCTTTCCGCTTTGTTCCATTGCCACAACGCCGTTTTCTTCCACGAAAATATCGTAGGTAAAGATGTAGACGGGAATATAAACGAGCTTAACGGTCCCCTCCCGGAAGTGGTGCCAGTGCTTTTTCCTGAGTGTATCGGCCACTACCTTTGAAAGGGTGTCGAGGCCTATGGAGAGGGTTGGGGAGGGGTAGGCCAGCTTCATTTGGATCTACGCTTTATGATTTTTACTCCAGGGGGTGTGAGAAGCACGTAATACTCCGTTATCCTTGCAATGTCTCCGCCGTTCTCTAGAACGTAGTCCTTGAGCTTTCCGACGACCTCCTTGACCATCATCATGTTCCTGCTGGCCATAGGCCTGATGTTAAGCAGGACGATATTTCCCTTCTGGAGTTCGGAAACCACCGTGTCGTAGTCCTTCTGGGAGAGCAACTGCATAGGCTTTACGTACATCTTAGCCTCTTCCAGAGCCTCTTCACCTTCTTCGAGAGAAGCCAGGAATTCGTCGAGCTCTATCTCTTCCCTCTTCTTTCCGAAGATGCTGTCCAGGAGCCCCATCGTTTCTCACCTCACTAAAGCACTTCTATAAACTCTTACCCCGCAGGATTTTAATAGGAGTGGGTATTATGGCCAACGTCTTCGAGGAGGTGGTGAAGGAGTACCACCTCTTCAAGAACAGGGACGCCCTTTCGCCACACTACATTCCTCCCGAACTTCCCTTTAGAGAAGAGGAGATCCGGCTCCTTTCCCAGAAGCTCGCCCCCATTCTTTCTGGAAAAAAGCCAGAAAATATTTTTATCTACGGAAAGACAGGTACAGGAAAGACCGCTGTCACGAAGAAGGTCCTTTCTGACCTTAATGAATATGCTAAGAAGAAAAACATCCCCGTTTTGGGGCTCTACGTCAACGGGAGGCTTCATGATAGTGAACACAAGGTCCTCTTAAAGCTCGTCCGGTTGTTAGACCCTACACAGGATCTTCTAGGCTACTCCACGTCGGCCGTTTACGATAGGTTCTTAGAATTCCTTGAATCAGGCGGGATCCGCGTTGTCATAGCCATCGACGAAATTGATATGGTGAAACGAGCCTCGGATCTCATCTACAGGTTGAATCGCTCCAACGACGAGCTTTCGCGTTCTTCCGTTTCCCTCATAGGGATCTCCAACAACCCTACATTTAAGGACAGGCTCGATGCGCGGACAAGGAGCACCCTCTGTGAGGTAGAGCTCGTATTCAAGCCATACAATGCCGAACAGTTGAGGGTGATTCTCGAGGAGCGAGCAAAGGAAGCCTTTAAGGAAGGGGCAGTCTCTGATGATGCTATATCCCTGGCTGCTGCCTTAGCGGCAAAGCACTCGGGCGATGCTAGGTATGCCCTCCTTCTTCTGCTTCGAGCCGGTGATATCGCTGAAGAGGAAGGCGCCGAAAGGGTAGAAAGAAAGCACGTAGAGGAGGCCCGAAGACTCGTCGAGGAGGACATTGTTTATGAGATGATCGCCACGCTTCCAGAGCAACACCGGCTCGTCCTTCTAGCTTTATCTACCCTCCGACTCAAGGGGAAGGGTGTTAGCTCATTCTCCGGCGAAAACGTCATTACTTCGGGATTGTTATACTCCTACTACACGAAGATTGCCGAGGAGTACGGTGTTTCTCCTGTCAGCGATCGGTGGTTTAGGGAATACCTAAACGAGCTCGATACCTACGGTATAATCAGCGTTAAGGTTGCAGGAAAGGGATTCCGAGGTAATACTCGCATTGTTGAGCTGAACGTTGATCCTCGGAGGCTCCTCCAGGTAGTGAAGAAGACCCTTTAAACCTTACGCCCGCCATCAATAGTGCGGTGATCTAAATGAAGCTCCCCAAGACCATCAAGCTCTACTGCAAGCACTGCGGTCGACACACGGAACACGTTTTGAAGGAGTTCAAGCGGAAGCAAACGAGAGGCCTCGCCTGGGGTGAGAGGGTAAAAAGGAAGTACAAGCTAAAGGGTTATGGAGCCAACAAGATCAAGGCCCACAAGACGACGACGGTCTATAAGCAAAACAAGAAGCCCACGTTCCTCGCCCGATGCACCGTCTGCGGCCACTACACCTACTTCGTCATCGATAAGAGGATGAAGAAGGTCGAGCTCGTCAACGTGTAACAATGCTATCCCTCCTTTACGAGGTCCTTGAGCGGCTCCCCTCTAAG
>WAPE01000106.1 GCA_015520865.1 Candidatus Iainarchaeum sp. | reverse complement strand
GTCAGGAGGTGCAGGTGTGAAGAGGATCGAGACGGCTCTAAAGAAGGAGGACGCTAGGGCACTCCGCGAAATCGCCAAGGAATACATCTACAAGGCCGCTGAAACCTACGACAAGCACTTAGCTTCCCTCGCGGTCATCGCTTACGCACTTTCGAAGCTCGTTAGTAAGCTCCACATCGTGAAGAGCTCCGATTGGCCCAAGTACAAGGCCCTTCTGATTGACGCCCTCGAGAAGGAGTATCCGCCCGAGCGGATCGCCGGAATCATAGCGTCCCTCGATGAAGACCTAGGCAACTACGTTCATTCCCTCATCGATAAGGCCCGGGTGAAGATGGCCTCCGACCTTTACGCAGCAGGCCTGTCGCTTCGGGCTGCTTCCGATCTAACGGGAGCTTCTCTTAACGAGCTCATCGATTATGTAGGAAAAACCACGATCCACGACGAGGAAGACTACTCCATTTCGATGAAGGATCGCGTGGACGCTCTGAGGAGGTTGTTGGGATGAAGCTCGTCTTTGATTCAGGTCCACTCATAAGTCTCTCCAACACCTGCCTCCTAAACGTACTGGACTACATCCCCGGCGAGTTCTACATCACCCCGGCGGTTTACAAAGAAGTCTATGGACATCCCCATACCAAGAAGATCTATGCCTGGAGCGCCGAAAACATCAATGAACTCATTGGCAAGAAGATCCTTGTTCAGACCCTTTCTGCCAGGGATCTTTCCCTCGTGGAACACCTTGACCACGTCCTAAACACCGTCTTCTACTCCTCACGGGGTCCCATTCGAATCCTCCAGAGGGGGGAGCTTGAGGCCGTTGTTCTAGCCTCCCGCCTCGACAAGATCCTTATCATGGACGAGCGTACTCTCCGGCTTGTTATAGAAGATCCTGACCAACTCCGCGGCCGACTCGGAAGGAAAATCCACAGTTGGGTTAAAGTAAACCAATCGCGCCTCGAGGAGGCCCGCCAGCTCATAAGGGACATCTTCGTGGCCCGAAGCGTTGACCTCGTAGCCTATGCATATGAAAAGGGCTTTCTCCACGACAGGAAAGATCCAAAGGCCGCCCTTAGGGCTGCCCTCTACGCTCTAAAGTACCACGGCTGCGCCGTTTCAGAGGACGAAATAGAACGCTTCCTGAAAACCCTATAAAAGCCTATAACAACCCTGAATAGGTGTAACCGTGAGGTTCCGTAGAGCGGAGGTTAGAGATCTCTTCGAGATCGTAGAGATCGCCAAGAAGGAGTTCCCCTACATAAAGAACCCCGTGGAATTTTTTCTCAAGCGCATCCACGACGGAAACATCATCCTTGCCCGGGACGGCGAACTCCTCGGATTTGTGGACTTCTCCATAAACGGCGACACCCTCCACATCGACGGCCTCGTCGTAAAGGAACGTTACAGAAGGCTCGGAATCGGCAGGGCTCTCTTAACGAGAGCCCTGGAAGAAGGGAGAAAAATGAAGCTCAGGCGGGCGCGACTTATGACCTTACGGTCAAACACCGCCGCCCGCCACCTCTACGAATCACTGGGTTTTAGGGTGGTCGGAGAAGAAGGGGATGTTCTTTTCTACGAAAGAAATTTATAGGAGCAATTTTCTTATCTTCCCATGATTGAAATAGAGGTCGGGGGTAAGCGAAAGATCCTCGATACGATAGCAACGGAGGTTTCCGAAGGACATAGAAAGATTACCTTTTCCTCCGGAAACTCCTCAGTCTTCTTTAAGCTCAAACTCAGCAAGCTCGGTGGATATTCCTACGGTGAGGTACAGGTATTTCACGAGGGAAGGGAATACCGGCGGCGGATTGGTAGAATAGAGCTCGAGAGCATTAGAAGATCTCTTTCCGAAGGCGAAGAGCACCCCATTCTTGTGGGAGAGGTTCTTGTTAGGCTAAAACCAGAAGCTCTCGGATACCTCTTCCCTCGGGAAAGTTACGGAAGGATGCTGAAGTTTCTCTTTGGTCTTTGGAAGATGGGAAAAGAAATAAGGGAATTCAGGCAGTGACCGGCAGGTTTAGTTCCTTCTTGAGCTCTCTGTAACGATTTCTTATGGTTACTTCCGTTACTCCGGCCACTTCTGCAACCTCTTTCTGGGTTCTTCTCTCTCCTTTCATGAGGGCCGCTATGTAGACCGCCGCCGCAGCCACTCCGGTGGGTCCCCTTCCGCTGAGGAGCCCCTTCTCGATGGCCTTCTGGAGGATTCTAATTGCCTCCTCCTGGACTTCTCCAGAGAGTCCCAGCGCCGATGCAAACTTGGGAACGTAGTAGATGGGGTTTGTTAGGGGCACCTTTAGACCGAGTTCGCTAACGAGGAACCTGTAGGTTCTTCCTATGTCCTTCTTTGGCAGTCCTGAAGCCTCAGAAATCTCGTCAAGGGTTCTAGGTATACCGTAGATCCTGCAGACCGCATAGATAACGGCTGCCACTACAGCCTCGATGAGCCTTCCTCGAATAAGACCTTTTTCCACGGCCTTTCGATAGAGAGCCGCCGCCTCTTCTAAGATACCTTCAGGGAGGTTGAGGTAGGACCCTATCTTTCTTATCTCGTTAAGGGCGACGGCAAGGTTCCTCTCCATCGATGAGGAGACGGTTGTTCTTTTGTGCCACTTCCTTATCCTGTACATCTGGGCCTTTGTCGTGGGGGAGAATGCCGATCCACGCGTATCCCTGTTGTGGGTATCGATGACGGTTGTCAAACCCTTTCTTATCTTCGTTTCCTTGAGTGGAGCGCCTGTACGGGCCCTTTCTTCCATCTGATCGCTATCGAAGGCCCTCCATTCTGGACCCATATCCACGGCTGGCTCGTCGAAGACGTAACCACAATCCAAGCAGACCCATTCGCCCCGCTTCCGATCGTACTTGATCCTCGTCGATCCACATTCGGGGCAAACCATCTTTTCAGCCATCTATCTCACCCCTTAGAAGGAACTTCTCTTTCGTGAAGTACTCCCTCACCACGGCCCCCTTCACCACGAGGTAAGGCTTCTTCACGTTTCCAATGATGTCGGCCACAATACCAACCTTTCTCCTCTTTTCGTCGAAGAGAGGAGCTCCAATCCGCGGAATCTCCCTTGGATCAGTCACTCTAGCCACTACAGTTTTTCCTACCGTGTGAAGGAATTCGCCGACCTTCTTCAAGGTCCCCCCTCACTCTAGGAGAACGGCGTTTACAACGCCATCCTGGTTGGGCCTAGAAGTAACCCTAGCCAGTCCGAGCTCGGTTTTCACGACTGCTCCTCTAGTAACGACACCTATCCTGCTGAAGTGGCGGTTTGCAGGGTTGTTCTCCACAGAGAGGATCTTTACCTTCTTCACTTCGCCTGTCTTTGGGTTTGCTACATTCGCGAAGAGAACCTTCCTTATCCTCACCTTTATGATATTGCTTCTGCCCTCAACTACCTTTCTTTCCTCCTTCTCTGCCGTTGGGTCGTTTATCGGAGGAACGAACTCCCTCCCCATCTCGTACTTCCTTTTCATTCGTGCCCGAAGGGCGTGGTTTATCCCTCCCGTGGGCTTCCTTCTACTTCTACCGTGCCAGACTGCCAAGTACTCACCCCCAAAACTTTTAACCCTTATCATCTCCGTGGGGTTAAACATATAAAGGTTTCGTCGATGTGCTTCCACTAACCGGTGTCTTCCTCTTCCTTCCACTCCTCCGTGAGGATCTTTCTTATTTCTTTCGCACGCTTCTCACCGATTCCCTCTACGGAGGCTAGCTCTCTTTCCGATGCGGTGAAAACCCTTTCCACCGTTCTAAATTTCCTTAACAACTCTCTCGCTAGCTTTGGACCTACGTAGGGAAGACTTTCAACGATGTACTGCTGCATTTCCGGCGTGGAGAGGATGCGTTTTTCTCCCCTCACCCTAGGAAGCCTCTTTCTCTCGAGTTGTTCCCGCTTTGCTACTACCTTCAGAAACTGGTATGTCTCCTCTGGGCCGTCGGTGAAAACGACGGGTATTCCGTAGTCTATTGCGAGGGAAGCTATGGCTCCTCGAACCGCGTTGGGATGCACCATCCTCGTTGGTTTTTGATTCCTTTCTACGACTATTATTGGCTTAGGATATGTTTCCGCTAGTTGTTTTGCCTGCTGGAACAACCTCCCGTCGATTATGGAGTTTACGAGGTCGGGATAGCTCTTCCTCTCGACAACAACTCGATCGCTAAGGATGTAGTCGCCCACGGGGAGCTCCTTCACGAGAACCCTCACCTCTGGGTCGACAGCAAGGAGCCTAAAGACGTCACTTCCTCGCTCTCGGTGGTCCACGATAATTTCCACCGTTTTTTCTACCTTTGGAGCTTCGACGAACTCGAGGATCGTTTTCTGACCCTCCCTTTCTATACCAAAGTACTTCCTCAGCTTGAGAAGGTTCTCTATCATCTTTCTTTCCCTTATTCTGGCTGCCCAATAGTAGGCTTCGTCCCTTGTGCCCTTGGCTATGAGGACAACGACTTTTCCTCTTCCGAACCTTCCGGTTCGTCCCCTTCTTTGGATCCAACGTATCTCCGACGGAACGGGTTCGTAAAAAACGACGAGGTCGACGGAAGGAATATCCAGACCTTCCTCTGCTACGGAAGTAGCCACAAGGATGTTGTATACACCGGAACGAAACTCGTCAAGGATCTTCTTCTGCTCCTTTTGACTGAGCCCCTTGTCGCTGCCTCTCTTTGCCTGCCCCACAAACCTGACCGGTCTAGCACCGGGGACCTTCGAGAGGACCTCCGTTATCACCTTGCTCGTTTCTCTGTACTGAACAAAGACAATTATCCGGCTCTCGGGATTTTCTTTCAGGAAGTGATGAACCTCCTTCTTTAGTTCGTCGATCTTTGCATGGATGTAACCTTCTTCAGCAAGCCGCTTCGCTATCTCATAGGCGTTTGCTAGGTTCTCGTCCCGCACGAGCTCCTTGTCACTTTTCGGAGCCCTTGGCTGAAGACTCCTAAGTTTCAGCTTTTCTACAAATGCTATGAAAGGTTTCGTACCCTGAGCTTCGAGAAGCTCCAGGGCGTGGTCTAGCTTGATGAGCTGAGCCAGGAGCGAGAGCGCATCCCAATAGATGTCCTTCTTTTCTGTTTCTAAAAGCTTGGAGAGGTTATTCTGGAGCGCTATGAAATCTTTTCGGCTGTACCTCGATAGATCTGCCGAGTCTACGAGCTCCATTTCCTTGAGCTTCCTCAGCCTGTCTCTCATGGCGTTTTTCACGTATCGAATGGCTTCCAGATGCTTTGGATGGAGCTCTACCTCCCGCCAATTTATCACGATTTTTTGGACATAGGGCTTCACATCAGGATCATACGGTGTTTTGATCTCTATGTTTCGTATGAAGAGGTTATTTATGACCTCCTGGATCTTCTCCGGATCACTTCCCGGCGACGCCGTCATTGCTAGAATAAGTGGGTCCTTCGCTTGCCTCATATACTCCTTTGCGATGTAAACGTAGGAGTAGTTACCCACTGCACGGTGGGCCTCATCGAATATAACGAGAACGAAGTCAGAGAGATCCAATCGCCCTGTGAGGAGGTCGTTCTCTATCGTTTGTGGTGTGGTGGCTATGACCTTGAGCTCTTTATAGAGCCTTTCCCGTTTTTCGGGTGGAATACTTCCGGTTACAACCCCGATTTCCTCGATTTTCAGCACCCTCTTCAGGGTTTCTGCGTGTTGGACAGCTAGCGGCTTTGTTGGCGCAAGGAAGAGGACCTTACCTTCAGGCTTTCTTCTTAGTCTTTCGGCAATTACCAAAGCGGCTATTATGGTTTTTCCAAGCCCCGTTGGGGCCACCAAGAGCGTATTACCTTTCTCTAATACCCTAACTGCTAAGATCTGCTGATAAAGCCTGTTCTCTACCGTTTTTTCCTTTATAAGCGGATGCTCCACGTACTCGGTCTTCTGAACCTTCTCCATCCAAATGACCATATGGGGAAAGTGCTTAACAATGTAGGCGAAGTGTGGGGGTACGAGGTTTCTTAATTCGGCAGATGGGGGAAAGAGAAGCGAAAGGTATTTATAGAGGGCCGAGATAATATAAGACAGGAGGTGGAAAAGATGGGCGTACTGCAGCTGGCACCTGTAGACAGGTTGATAAGGAAGGCCGGTGCTCAGAGGGTTTCTGACCAGGCAGTGAAGGTACTTGCCGACATACTGGAGGACTTGGCCATCAAGATAACCAAGGTGGCCGTTGAATACGCACAGCACGCAGGCAGGAAGACCGTAACCGCCGAGGACGTCAAGCTGGCCTTCAACACCATCTTCGGTTGAAACCCTCCCTTCTTTCTTTTCATTCTTATTGTTCCACTAAAAATCTTTCTGGGTATGTAGAAATGGGTGGAGCTCTTCCCTGTCTTCATTGACCTTCTAACTCCCTTCGCTCTCTGGTTCGCCCTCTGGCTGGGGACCAAGGCTCCAGCCAAACGGATCTTTCTTCATTACTTGGTAACCTTTTTCTCCCTTCTTTCTCTCTCAGGCCTTCTTGTGCTTCTTTTTACGCCCGAGATACTTCCAAACGGCTTACTTCTTATCAGCCGTAGTCTTCGTCCACTCTTTCTAATACTTTCTTCCGCGCTTGTAGCTTTCCTGATCTTAGGAGCGGACAACGGTATCTTAGCATATGAGGTTGCCCTTAACCGAATCCGTTCGATGAAATGTGAATTCTTACTTCTTTTTACGGCCCTGCTGCTGTTTTCTCTTGCTTACAAATCTCCTTCTAGCCCATTTTTCGTCCTTGTCGACACCTCTCTGATCGTATTCCTCGGGTACCTCTTTTACCTTATAGGAAAGCGTTTGTCTCTCAAACCCCTGTCAGTGAAAGGGTTGATCCCCTTCTCGACCGGTACTTCTCTTCTTATCACCTTTTTACTCATAGTTATTGTTCTTTGGTACAGTTTGTCGGCGATTTCTAGCTCAAGCACTTTCATCAACCTTGTAGAAAGTTATAAAGCCCGTCTTCGGGCTGTAATACCTCCTTCTTCGTATCTACTCCTCGACAGGAGCATCGAAACGAACCACCTTGAAGAGATAATCCCCTTATTGAAGTTAGGGGAGCTCAACGAGCTCGAAAATTTCCTAAAACGTTACCAGGGTGATCCGATACCAGCCTTTTTCGTATACGAGAGTTATAGCGATGCTACGAACCTTCTTCTGATGCTGACGAACGGACCTTCTACCACCCTACCCCTAACTCCGAGAAAGATCTTGGAGAGCTTTCGAACATCCCTCGAACAACTTCGAACGGTTCCAGACAGGAGAAAATCTTCCATCGTTTTACCTTTTATCGCTGCTCTAGCGTCCGAACTATCCTTTACCAGCTCTTCACCGGCCCTTACCTACGGATCTGACTTTTCAACCTTTCTTTACCACTTCACTGACTTGATAAAGATAGAGAGAACGAGAACAATCGAATTAACCTCGAAGCTTTCTGATCAAGCTTACTACATCCCTTCTTGTCTCTTTAACCT
>WAPE01000105.1 GCA_015520865.1 Candidatus Iainarchaeum sp. | reverse complement strand
TTCCTCCTTTTATGGGGCTCCGGTGGTGTAGCCCGGTCAAGCATGCGGGCCTTTCGAGCCCGTGACCCGGGTTCAAATCCCGGCCGGAGCACTTCCTAGGGGGCTTCGCCCCATAACTCCGTTGCCGGGCTGGTCTCCGACCGCCCGCCACCCTTTCTTTATTCCAACCGAGTTTTCCTAACATTCAATGAGCTTCCTGGCTTCCTCAATGCTCTTCTTTGTTAAACCTCTCGTTTCTGCCCAGCGATTCCAGTACTCTTCCACCACTAGAAGCTTCTTTTCCATCTGCTTTTCCCTAAAGACTCTTATCTCTTCACAAGAAGCGTTTGTCCGTACCCAAGCAAGAACGGTCGGATTCCAGACACCTAAGGCGTCAGAAAACCTCAGTATGTGTCCCAGGATCGTCCTCGGAGAGGTGGAGGTTCCGTGATTCTCGATACCATCAAGGACGAGACGCAGATCTTCCTCGGGGAGGATCCCATCCAACCATTCCTCTGTCCAAGCCCGTCCCTTCTTCGCGTGCCCTTTGTGGCCCTCGATCTGAGCTATATCATGGAGCCAGCCAGCGATCTCTATAAGGTAAGGCTTTATTGGCCTGCCAATGACCTCATTGACCTTCTTGGCCCAGGAAACTAAACTCAGGGTGTGGTAAAAGAGGAAATCCGTGCCGAAGGCATAGTAAGCGAGGCTTGCCAGGGCCTTCGAAAGGAGCTCTGGTTTCTTTGGAAGAAAATTAAAGAACCTGTCGAGGTCTGATTTGGTAACCATAAAATGATATTGCCTCCCTTTCATAAAAGGGATGATGAAACTCGCTCTTCCTGAAGAGGGATGAGACCGGCAGTGTCTGACCGTTAGGCTTTTCTAGGGGATCGTCCTAATCCCTCCGTGGAGGTCTTCCTTGGATCTGGACTCGACGAGTTCAAGAAGCTTCTCTTATCCTACCATACCATCGTCTTCGTTGGCTGCTCTCGCCACCCCGGAAAGCCAGCCCATGACATACCGGAAGAAATGAAGAAGTATGGTTACAACGTTGTATGTGTGAATCCGGCAGCTAGGAGGAGGATTCTTGGATCTCTAACGTTTTCAGACATCAAAGACGTTCCTAGGAGGTATTTGGAGATCGTTGACGTCTTTAGGCCTTCGAGGGAGGTTCCTGCTATCGTGGATCGGATGCTCCGGTTCAACATCCTTCCAAAGGTCTTCTGGATGCAAGAAGGAATAAAGAATGAGTACGCAAGGAAAAAGCTTGAACCGCTGGGGGTAAAGGTCGTCGAGGATCGTTGCATACTGAAAACG
Organism: Candidatus Iainarchaeum sp.; assembly: GCA_015520865.1. Classification (GTDB taxonomy): domain Archaea; phylum Iainarchaeota; class Iainarchaeia; order JAADDC01; family JAADDC01; genus WANZ01. The sequence continues at coordinate 1,058 of WAPE01000105.1, read as the reverse complement.
TATCTGGCCCTTCTCTCGGAAAGGGATGAAGTCTATGCTAATATCCTGCGCTTTGCGCGAACCTATGCCCGAGCAAAAGGATTCGCCCTAAATCCGGATCCCGAGAAGCTCGACGAGATCATCCTAGCCCTTGCTTACAACCAGAAGAGGTACGGCTATCGGTACTGCCCCTGTAGGACGATCTCTGGTGACTTCGAAGAAGACAAGAAGAAGATCTGTCCCTGTGTCTGGCACGAAGAGGAGATAAAGAGGGATGGCCACTGCAGATGCGGACTCTTCTGGGATCCAAGGGCTGTTAGAGCCCCGGGCGGGATTACCGAAGGGCCAAGTTCTTTGGCCGGGCGATTGTAGGGTGTTCTTCGAACACCCGCCAGATTTTTCAAGAAAGGGCATTTGTACTTTTAACCATCAGTATAAAAGCCCCGGGCGGGATTTGAACCCGCGACCTCCCGCTTACAAGGCGGGCGCTCTGCCGGGCTGAGCTACCGGGGCATTGTTCCCAGGTTATACGGCCGGTTGAACCAAGGGCCGCACCTAGTGCGTGGGGTTAGTAAACCCCATCCGCTTCGGGGTTATAGGGGCAGAGCCCCATCTAGGAAATTGGTTGAAGTAGGCTTTTAAACCTCGGCGTGTTTATCCAACCATGGAGGAGCGAAGCTATCTTCACCTGGATTATGAGCCAGATCCAAAGAAAGATTTTGTTGCTCTCCTTTGGATGAAAGGAAAGAAACCGCTGGAGAAATTGGCAAATGAGGTTGCCGCAGAGAGCTCCACGGGAACCTGGACCCCCATAAAGACGATGAATGAGAAGGTCTTCAAGGAGTACTCCGCCAGGGTCTTTCGGTTGGAAAAGGTTTCCGATAACGAGGGATTCGTCTGGATCGCCTATCCCCTGGAGCACTTCGACAGAAAGAACCTTCTCCAGTTCGAAGCAAGCGTACTCGGCAACATATTCGGTATGGGGATACTGGACGGGCTCTATATCGGTGATATATCGTTTCCTGAGGAGTTCTTGAAGCGCTTCGAGGGGCCGGCCCTCGGTTTAGAAGGAATTAGAA
>WAPE01000104.1 GCA_015520865.1 Candidatus Iainarchaeum sp. | reverse complement strand
GTCTGAGAAGAGCTCGATCCTCTCACAGCCTGAAATTCCTTTGAAGGCCGCACAAACCTTGTACACGGCCTTCGGAAGCTTTACGAGGATTTCCCCCCTTTCGTCGGTCGAGTAGGAGAAGAGCTTGACCGGACCGAAGTAGAAGGTTACCATTGCCCTGGGGGCTGGGCTTCCGGCCATCTGAACCTTAAGGTGCAAGTTATAGACGGGAAGCTTCGAAGCACCGACTTCCACGTTTTCTTCGGCTTCCACCTCTTCAAGGTCCTGCTTATCGTCTGAAATGAAGTAGAGTTTTGATCCCTTTGGTGCAGGAACCTTCTTCGTTTCTCCCTGGCTGAGCGAGATGGTTTGGACGACCGTACCATTCTTTACGACGTAGAGCGTGCCGTCCTTCAGCGCTTTGACGTTTATGAAGACGAAGGAAACCGGCTGGAAATCAGCGATCGTGATCTCTTTCTTTCCGTCAACGTAGACGGTTTCTTCGGCCTTTGCAAAGATATTTCCGCCTTTTTCTAGAAGTACGGTGAAGGTGTAGCTTCCGATGGGGAGGCTGAGCTTGAAGGGAGGGAGACCGGTATCGAAGAAGACCTGGCCACCCGACGAGTTCTTTACAGAGAGGATGGCTTCCTCATAGTCGCCGTCGTAGCTTATGTTTACCAAGACGTCGTAGGCGCCCTTGAAGGAGACTTCCTTTGGTGGCATAAGGACGAGTTCCCCTCCCTTCTCGGGAAGGGGTTTTTCGTCAACGACTTCTCCATCTTCTACAAGCCTTGCAACGGCCCCCTTGGGATATATGTAGTTCCCATGCTCCAGCTCCTTCTCCGGGACGAGGAAGAGCTTTGTACCAGATCCCCCCTTCCAAATTACATCACCATCCCTCACGATCTCTACGTCACCGTTCGATCCAACAACCTTGATTGTGAGGGTTGGAAGGAGTGGTTCGAGGGTTATTTTCTCCTTTGGAGGACCTACGTAGGTTTCGAAGCCTTCCAAGCTGACGCGGATCCGGTTGGTTTCGGTTATATAAGCACACCCGTTTTCTCCCGTCTTTGCTGAAGTTAATCCGTAGGCTATCGTTGCATTGGGAATTGGAGTTCCATCCGGCATGAATACACAGACATGAACCGAAGGAACCTGGGATTCTGAGAAGTAGGCTGATTGGGTTTGTTGACCACCCAAGAGGAGCAGCCCTCCGGCGATGAGAAGAACGATAGCCAGTACTCCGCCTACAAACTTCTTATCCTCCAACAATCCCCTCCAATCTCCGGATTTGATGAGCTCCCACTTTTCTTCGAGATAATCCCTTATGGAAAAGCTGCCTTCAACCTCCCACTCATCCTCTCCGTACACTAGGGTTATTATCGCTTAAGTAGTTTATAAGTGTTGACCTCGAGGATGGGACACGAGGAAATGAGGGTTCCGTTCCATTCGCTTGTGCACGCTCCAAATGCGACGAGAGGAACATCTCCTCCCGGTTTTACGCAGAAATCTTCATTGCATATGAAGCCTTTTAGTGGTAACAGATCCCCGTCAAGGACATAGTAGTAGTAAGGGCCCTTTCTGACGATGGAGTACTCGGGAACGGTTGCTGTTTCCTGGGTTCCATACCAAACCGGTTTATTAAACTCAAACACTCGCCTTCCTTCATCGGCTTTCAGGAGCGGAAAACGATGGAAGGCAACGTAAGCTCCCGGTGGAGCAACGAAGTCCTTTCCTAAGTCTACGAGGGCCCCCGTGAGATCCAAATAGATGAACCCTGCTTTCAACCTAACCCCATCCGCCAAGCGAGCCAGTTTAATTATTGTATTCCTTAGGATCGTTCCTGACCAGGGCCTATAGCCGCTCACATAAACCTTCAGTCTTCTGTTCTTACAAACCTTGATCACTCCGTTGAACTCCCCGAAGAAGTCGTAAGAACCCGTGTTTCCCGTCGAGAAGAAGCCCTTCAAGGGCCTTCCGTTCTCGTCAAGGACGGTGACCGTTACTAACTCAGAAGCGGGACAGGGTTGGCAAACGATCCTTGCATCGGGGTCAAGGATAGCGTTTCCTTCTAGGAGGAGGGGTACAAGCGCTCCTTCGTAGTTTTTCTCCACTATACAGCTACCGTTCACCTCGAATAACCTTCCTAAATGGTAGCCTGTGTAAAGAGGAACGATAGTGGACCTCGTTTTCAGTACCTCAAAGGGTGTTGATACGATGAGATCGTAGCCTACGATGGCTCGATCGCCTAACGGTTCCACTCGCTTTCCGTTTCTTTCCATCCACCAATCAGCTTGTACCTCTGCTCTCCTCGTCTTTCCCAGAAGGTAGGACAGCCTATCCACGAAAAGCGGTCTAAAGGTGTCTTCCTTTCGAGCATAAACGTAGGCGTCACCGTACTTACCGACTAAAATCATTCCATTTAGCTCTTGAGGTGGTTTAATTGCCCGCCCAATGGGCTTAAGGTTTTCATCTAAGAGGAGGAAGCCGGCTTCTTTTTTCCTTAACTCGTG
>WAPE01000103.1 GCA_015520865.1 Candidatus Iainarchaeum sp. | reverse complement strand
TCACGGGCTCTCCGAGCTTCCTCAGAAGGCCTTCTGAAGAGGATATTGTCCTTAAGGGTGATCATAACAGAGTCTGTGTCGCCAGATATAACCGTGAAACCCGCCTTTTCTAGAAACTCCCTCGTCCTCATGATGAGCCATCTTCCATAGGCAGTAATTGATTCAGCAGACCTTTTCTCGTACCAACGGAAGCGCGTAAACCCCAGAACACCGTAGGTGGAGTTAATGAGGAACTTAAAGGCTGTTTGCTTCGTATCCATGACTTCTGCCTGAGTTTTTAGCTCCTTTAGAAACCTTTCTCGATCTTCTCCAAACTTCTCCATTAGCTTCCCAAGGATCTCCTCCAGAAGCGGCTTTTCGCCAAAGGGAAACTTCGTATTTTTCATAAAATCTTCTACAACCTCTTTTACAGGCTTGTCCGGGCTGTCAGAGAGCTTATTCAAGAGTTTGAACATCTTCTTTGCGGCATGCTTCATAGCGATTCGGTTCCTTAGCATTTTGTTTACGACCTTCGCCACGAAGGACTCGTGTTTTTTCTTTGATAGGTAGACGTGATACACGAACGGAGCTACATTAATATCCTTGGTAGAAAAAGGGATTTCCTTCGTCTTCCCCTTGTCGTTTACAACAATATAGAGCTTTCCATCTTTCTCTACAAAGCGTTCGAAGGTCCCCAAGAGAGAATCAGTTCCGATATTGAAGTTCACGATGATATTTGGATACAGGGACTGGAAATCGAGGATAGCTAGTCCCTCGATGATGGAAGGATCCGGATGGATGACGAAGGCCCCCCTGTACTTTACGTCCTTGCCTGCCTTCTTCCTAAGCTGCTCGATCTCTTCACTTACCTCCTCCTTTAGCTCTTCTTCCCTCCCTGGGGAGCGGGGTATCAAGATTCCTTCTTCTAGGGCTTCAATACCGAAAAGGACAGTCAGTATCTTTGAATTTGTCCACTTTACTATGAACTGGATCGGTATGTTTGTGATCTGGGATAGAACTAGCATTTGTGGCAGAAACGAGAACGTGAGTTTCAACGCAGCGTAAGCGTCGTCTAGGTTGTAGTTTATGACGTTCTGCCAGTCCTTCTGCCACTCGGTCTTCATATCTGTAGCTCCCAGGTCGATCATCACACGCTGTTCTATCGGGAGGATGCCCAATTCTGCCGCTACGTTCTTCAGAGTTAGCGGAGTTATGTTTCCCACGAGGGGCTTGAACATAGGCAGCCGGATTAGCTGAAAGATATCCACATTCAGCCGCCCGGGCACGAACACCGTTTTGTCTTTGACCGACTGGGGTCGTATCATAGAGAAGGACGGATCTCTCTCGTCGTAGGGAACGATCCTCAGATCTTCGTCGTCGAAGGCCGCCGTAACGTACCTGATCAGGTCGTAGTAGATTCCCAGGTGTTTCGCTCGTTCGAGGATGTAGTACCAGTCGAAGGTGTCGGAGTTGTATCCGGAAATGATGAACGTCCGGTGCCTCGCGATGATCCTTCCAAATTCGAGGATGAGGTCCTGCTCATTGTCAAAAAACGTCACCTTTGCTATGGAATCTCGGTAGGGGAGCTCTATCGTCTTACCTAGGTTTTTCTTCAGAACTGGATCGTCGAACGCCGATGCATTGACGAGGGCGTAGTACGATACCTCGTCTCCTTCGGCAACGGCGATGGATATGAGAAAAACGGGGTGCTCCCTTGGTCTCGGGAAGACCTCCTTCGGATGAACGATCTCAATATCGAAGCTCGCTACCGGGACGCTCTCTAGATGAAGTTCCTCCTCGAGGGGCTCTATTGTAAGGATGTCTCCGCGGAGGAGCTCGCCCCTTTCATCTTCTTTTCTTTCTACGTTACTAAGCAGTACCTTTACCGGCCTCGCCGGTATCACTCCATCGATCATAACCCTCATAAGGTACTTTATGTCATCCTCGAAGGTTTCCACGCCCTCAGAGTTCAGAATACCCCTCAACCGCCTGATAAGGGTCGGTGCCTTCACGTAGATCCTCACGTATCCCTTTCTAGGGTCCTTGGCAAAGCGTATCACTCCGTCAAACTTCGCGTTGGTGATTATTTGCCGTGTCTTCTTTTCGTCCTCCTCCTTTATAAGCAGAAACGGCTTGTGCCTCCTGTAGTACGCTGATATGAATCTCTTCTCCTTTATGTCGTAGAGATAAACCTTGAGCTTTACAGTTCCGTCCTCATCCTCCTTGATCTTGTAATAAATGGGGTAAGCGATGACTTCCATCTACACTAACCTCTGGCAGGAAACAACTAAGAAGGAAACCACTACCAAACCATTAAATAGTTAGACCTCGAGTTAGAGCTCCTTGCCCCATTCCCTGATCTTCTCCTTTTCCTCTTCTCTTAGTCTGAATTCCTCCAAGACCTCTTCCAATCCCCTATCTAGGACCTTCTCCCTCCTTTTCTGGTGGTCTTCGAGAAAGTCTGCAATCTTCTTTGCCGCATACTCCTTTAGTTCACCCGTCAGGAGCTCACCACTTCTGTACTTTTCTTCGATTTCCTTTATCTTTCTGTCATCTTCCTCGAAGAAGTAGAGGAGGTAGAGGAAGGAGACATCGATCTCGGGAATTCCTCCAAGCTTTCTGTGCTCCTCTATCGTTGGTCTGCCTCCGG
>WAPE01000102.1 GCA_015520865.1 Candidatus Iainarchaeum sp. | reverse complement strand
GAACAGGTATATCTGTGTCTGAAGCGAAGCCAGAGATCGTAGAAAAGAGCGTGAAGATGGTTAAAGGTATTGTTTACGTCGGTGCAGGAGTTTCAAAGAAAGAAGACGTGGTGAAATCCTTAGAGCTCGGTGCCTATGGCGTCTTGCTAGCCTCTGCCGTAGCCAAGGCAAAGGATCCAAAGCAGAAACTACTGGAGCTCGCCGAAGGTGTCCTAACCGCCGAGAGGTAATCCTCGTCGACAACCTTTTATTCTTCCTCTACCTTCTCAGCACATGAAGGTAACGATCTCGGTCATAAAGGCCGATGTGGGAGGTCTCGTAGGGCACCACGTGGTGCCCGAAGAGCTCGAGGAGACCGCTTGGGCCATCCTCGAAGAAGCAAAAGACGAATTGCTCTTTGATTTTGATGTTTCGCACGTCGGAGACGACCTGATCCTTATTATGACCCACGATAAAGGAGAGGACAGCGAAGAGATCCACGGACTAGCCTGGAACGTGTTCCAGGAAGCCGCAGAGGTAGCAAAGGAGATGGGGCTCTACGGAGCAGGGCAGGATCTTCTGAAGAATGCCTTCTCAGGAAATATCCGCGGAATGGGACCAGGAGTTGCAGAGATGACGATAGAAGAAAGGCCCTCGGAGCCCATAATCGTCTTCGGAGCAGATAAGACGGAGGCCGGTGCCTGGAACCTGCCGCTCTACAGAATGTTCGCTGATCCCTTCAACACGGCAGGTCTCATCATTGATCCGCATCTCCACATGGGGTTCCGCTTTGAGGTCTGGGACCTCATTGACCACAAGAAGGTTATTATGAGTACATCAGAGGAGATGTACGACCTTCTGGCACTCATTGGATCTCCCGGGAGGTTCGCCATAAAGAGGGTCTTCCCCAAACCGGGACATCTTATAAACGAGAATGAACCCGTGGCGGTAGCGTCGACGGAGCGCCTCTACGAAGAAGCAGGAAGGTACGTAGGAAAGGACGACCCTGTGATGGTCGTCAGGGCACAACATGGTCTTCCAGCTGTTGGGGAGGTCATGGAGCCCTTCGCGTTCCCCCACCTCGTCGAGGGTTGGATGAGGGGCTCCCACTGGGGTCCGCTGATGCCGGTCAGCGTCAGGGACGCCAAACCAACGAGGTTCGACGGTCCACCAAGGGTAATAGCGTTGGGATACCAGCTAAAGAACGGAATGCTCATAGGGCCGGAGGATATGTTCGACGATCCGTCCTTCGACAGGGCGAGGCAGATAGCCAACGAGATAGCAGACTACATGAGGCGCCACGGACCCTTCGAGCCCCACAGGGTTTCGTTCCACGACCTGGAGTACACGACGATGCCTGCGGTCCTAGATAAGCTCAAGGATCGCTTCGAGCCCCTCTAACACAACACCCTTTTATTTTCTTCTTCTACATAATTTTTACATGAAGGCAATACTTGAATGGGGAACCTACAACGGCTTATCAACGTTGAGGAAGGCTTTCTTGCTTGGTTTGAGACTAACGGAGATCCCTCCAGGGGACTTCATGAAAAGGAGGGAAGAGGACTACTTTGAACAGTACAAAACGCTTGCATCTGAGTTCAATGTCATCACGGCCCACGGACCTTACTACGCACTCACAGGAAAGGACCTGGAAACCCTCGAAAAGTCCTGGAACGCCCACGTAAGAGCCATTCAGGTTGCTGAGAAAACCGGAGCCACCGTTTATAATCTCCACATCGGAGGCGTCGGAGAGGACAGAGACACGTCGATCCATCTAACGGCAAAGGCTGTCAAGAAGATGCTAGACGCCACGAAGAACATCCTCATAACCCTCGAGACAACCTACAGCCCGAGGTTTCTCGGATCTCCCGAAGATATCAGAGCGATCCTTGAGATAGTAAATGACGAGAGGGTGGGGATCTCCTTCCAACTAGAAAACGACTTCATCCGAGAAAACAAGATCTACGAGTCGGCAAACTTCCACGAAGCCGATAAAGAGACCACCGAGTCCTTCTGGATAAACCTCCTCAAGAAGAACGCCGATCTCTTCGCTGGACACATATCTCTAAGGTTTTCGCAGGTCACTGGACTCTACATCAAGAAACGCCTCTTCGTGAAGAAGAGAACGCCCTTAGGCATGGGCTACCCCTCTCTAGAAACCCTTTCCAGGGCACTGGCCGACTTCATCATGAACTACGTGGAGTACGAATCAACACCAGTGCACCTTATCTACACTGGTCCGCCCGAGACGAAGTACAGGGATACCATAAGGTTCTACTACAGTGTTGCCAAGGAGGTGGCAGAGCATCTCTAAACTGAAGCCTAGGG
>WAPE01000101.1 GCA_015520865.1 Candidatus Iainarchaeum sp. | reverse complement strand
GTTGAGGGGAGCAGTTACCGTTATTGTTGCCGGCGGGAAGGAGACCATGTTGTAGAGTTCCTCTAGGTTTTCAGGGAAGTCTGTTTCTATGGTAGCGAAGTCCGCTGCGCGGTACCACTTCAGATCGAGCGACTCCGATACCTTCTCCGTTCCTACCCGGTAGGTAATCGTTACCGTTTCTTCTTCAGTATCATTCTCCTTCTTTTCTATGTTTATCGATTTCCCGGGCTCTATAACGTTGCTCTCAACCCTCCAGCCATTGCTAACAGAAAGGATCTTCAAGGGCTCGCTGCACTTGTTTACAAGGCTGAAAACAGCATCTTCTGGAGGATTCTGGAGGATGATATGCTTTGGAACGACTGAAATGCAGGAGTGGAAGATCTTGAAGGGAACGTTCTTCTCACCGGTGATGTAACCTCCGTTCGTCTCTGCTAGGATTGTCAGTTCTCCAGCTTTCCCTTTGCACTTTGACGAATCAATGTAGAGGTTGACCTCTGCCTCGCCTCCGGGGGCTATTCCAACCACGTTTCGCTCAAGGACGGCGGTCAGGTTACAATCAATTGAGTGGGTATCGAGGACGACTCCAACGGGTGTTGGGAGGTAGTTCTTCAACGAAAGGGTTACAACCTTCGTTTCGGGACCAATTTCTTCCGGATCTGTTGCTATCTCGATGGGGGAGCTCTCTACTTCTACCGAAGCAGAGGCAGGCCTTATACCTCCATCCTTTGAATAAACGTAGAACGTGACAGTTTCGCAACCGTCGGGATCGACCTCTGCTTCTATGTTGGCGTAGTAGAGGTAACCGCCCCCTTCCTTGGGCTTCTTGTAGAACTTCTTATTCTTTATCTGGATATCCACCGAGCAAGGTGCTCCGTTCTTTTCCCCTTCCGCGTAGACGTTTACCGTCTTGAAGGGATGGTCCGAGGAGAAGGTTAGATTAACTGGCCACGGGATGGGCGGAACCTTCTCGGTGTCCACCTGGAGGATCCCCGTGTGTGGAAGCCCAAAGATAGGACTGATGGGATCAAAGATATCTTCGTAGGTCGTGTTGTCGGGGAGGAAAAGGTGGTGAGTGGCACCGTTGGTGAAGAGAAAGACGTCTAGGGACCCGCTATACCTTCCACCAATGCTCAACCTTCCAATATCAGCAACAAGGTCAGATCCAGACAGAACCTGATAGTAGAGGTCCTTTCCAGAGCGGTTTAGTATTGTCCAGCGGTAATTCTTTCCTGAAACCGTCGATCCGAAGCAGATCCCGGAGGGCAAACAGTAAATCTCGTAGTAGCTTATGGGAACAGACACCGCTTTCGTGAGCTCCTTCCCTTCGTACTCCAGCCTCACCTTGGCGGATAACCTGCTTCCCTTTGCTTCGATAAGGAAGTTCAAGGTTGAAGTACCCTCACGGACCTTAACCTCGTTTTTCTCGAAGTAAAGTGTTCCTTCCCCAGGAGAGTATACTTCTACTCGCAAGACATAGGTCTTTCCTTTTTCTGCCTGAATGACTTCCTCGCCCCGAAGGTTCAGTATTTTGAGGTTTAAGGAGGGCTTGGGGTTGTTTAGATCAAGGGTGACCTCCGTAACCTTGGGAACGTAGAAGATTTTCCTTACCGTTTTTCCGGGGATGCTCCCCTTCACGATATAGGGCCCTTCCTTCAGCTCGAGGACCAGCTCGTCGGAGACCGCTCCCTCGAAGGAGTATCCCGGTCCGAGAACCTCTAGGTGAACAGGGGACGGGTTATTTATGACACGGATCGTAACCGTATAGGTTTCCTCGTTGGTTTCGTTCATCTCTTCGAATAGCGAAACGCTCGTCGTTTCATTGACCTTTATCTGAACGAACTTTTCTTCTACGGCTCCGTTGAAGGTGGCAATTACTTTGTAATCTCCCTCGGGAAGCGAGACTGTCATACTCCCGCTCTTCATGGAGAAGGTCTCCTCAAGGAGGCCATTCTTTACTGTAAATACCGTTCCGATGGGGGCGTCCACCTTGAGGGTTCCATAACCCTGCGAAGAGATCCCCGTGGAGAGCTCCAGGCTCGTATCGTCAGCCTTTATGACTGCACGGTATGCTTTTCCATCATCGGTTATGATCGTTGCTTCGAAGGTCCCGTTAGGTATGAGCGCCGTTCCATCGACTATTTTATAGACAACCCCTTTGATTAGGATCTTCCCGTTAACGGGCTCTCCGTTTAGGGTAACGTGTAGCGTTCTTGTCCCCAAGGAAGCAATGTCAAGAGTAACTGTCTTGTCTGAG
>WAPE01000100.1 GCA_015520865.1 Candidatus Iainarchaeum sp. | reverse complement strand
GGATATAAGGTTACTCTTTCCTCGGGGATTCAGGGAAAAGTAGAAAGAAAGGTTCTTGAGGAAGAGGAGGTAGACCTCGAGGCGTTTCGACGGTGGAAGAAGTTTGGAACTTACGGAGAAAGGAGAAAACTCATAGAAACGGCCCAAGAATTAAGGATAAAGAACGGGATGCTTTCTTTCTTCCTACCGAAGAACACCTATGCTACTGCATACCTAAGGGAGCTACTGAAACCGGAGTCACCCGTTGGGTTCCTCTTTAGCCAAGGGAAGGTGAAGGAATCGTAAACAGGTCCGCCAGAGCTTTGAGTAGCTTCTCTAACCTGCCTGTCCTTTTGAGGGAGTATTTGAGCACGTCGTCGATCCTCTTGGCGTAAAGGATCTCGATGTTCTTTAGAACGTAATCAGGAACGTTGACATCGTCTCGATTGGCATAGGGAATGATCACCTTCTTCAGTCCAGCGTCGTAGGCCGCCATGATCTTGGCCGAAACGCCACCAACAGGCAGGACCTCTCCCTTAACAGAAAGCGAGCCTGTCATTGCAACCGATTGATCAACAGGGATCCCCTCGAGGGCAGAAATTATGGCGGTCGCCACCGATACGCTGGCGGAATCTCCCTCTACCCCTTGGTAGGTCTGCAAGAACTGAACGTGGATATCGTAATCTTTCAGATCCTTGTCGGTTATCTTCTTCACGATAGCAGAGACGTTTGTCACGGCTTCTCTAGCGATCCGTCTCAGGCCACCCGTTGCTATAATCCTACCGCCCTCCCTGGATTGGGCTGGCGTCACCTCGGCCTCTATGGGTATGACCACTCCCTTGTTTGACCTGCCAAGGACAGCCAGACCATTTACCCTTCCGACGACGTAGCCTTCCGTCAGAACAACGGAGTACTCCTTCTGTTCTTCTGCGATTCTTTCGGCGATCTGATCCTCGAGGGGCTTAGCTATCGTCAGGGCCTCTTCGACGTCCTCCGGCAGAACGTACTTATGTCCTTTCTCGACGGCGATGTCTCCAGCCGCCCTAACGATGCCTCCCAGCTCCCTCAGTCGGAGCGTCAGTTTTCCTTTCTTTCCAGCCATACGGCGGGCCTCTCGAATGATGAGCTCCACGGCTTCACGGGTAAAGTGGGGGATCTTTCCGTCCTTCTTTACCTCTTGAGCCACGAAACGGGCGATCTTCATTCGGTTCTCCGGCGTATCGTCCATGTACTCATCCATGTAAACCTCGTATCCGTAGCCCTTGATGCGGGACCTCAGTGCTGGGTGCATCTTCTTTATGTCCTGGAGGTTTCCTGCAACTATGAGAACGAAGTCACAAGGAACAGGCTCCGTTTTTACCATTGCCCCAGCCGACCGCTCGCTTTGGCCTCTTATGGGGTATTTCTTCTCTTGAATGGCCGTTAGAAGCTCTTGCTGAACGTGGTAGGGTATCGTTCCAATCTCATCGATGAAGAGAACCCCCTTATGGGCCCTATGGATAGCTCCGGGCTCCACCCTGAGGTGGGCCGGTGTTCCCAGACCTCCACTCTGGAAGGGGTCGTGCCGAACATCCCCGAGCATAGCCCCTGCCCTTGCTCCGGTAGCATCGACGAAGGGAGCCGTTTTTCTTCCGGAATTGTCAACGAGGAGCTTCGGAACCTCATAGTCGGGGTTGAAGCGGGTGTTCATGGTAAAGACAGCCGCCGCGGTGAAGAGGGATGAAACGAGGAGGTAGCCCACGTAAACGACATCCGAAATCTGCTTCGTCTGCCACATCCACGTAACGAATAGGAAGAAGAAGAGGGAAAACACAAAGAGCGAGAGGGTTCTGCCCTTAACCCTGCGAAGGGCTTCCAACTTTGCCCTCTCGACGATCTTCCTTCCTTCACCAGCGGGAACCGTTCTAACGAGGGGGGTGTTCTCGTCCTTGGGGTTAGGATAAATAAGAATATCTTCGAGGTCTTCTGCAGGAAGGAGCTCCGCCACAGCCTGGGCTAGCATCGATTTCCCCGTTCCGGGAGGACCTACAAGCATAACGTGGCGACGTTGTTTTACTGCTCTCTTGACGGCATTAACGGCCCTGTCTTGTCCTATAACCTGATCTATGAGTTTTTCAGGGACCTTGATCTCTTCCGTCGTCTTGAAGTTCAGCTCCTCCACAATAGCTAAAGGGTGTGGGGAACGTTAAAATAGTTTGTGAAAAACGCTGTCGCTCTAACGAAGAGAGGAGGAGGAATTCCTCATCTAGAGCTAAAGGGTCTCGCCTCGAGGTTGAAGGCTCGGCGCAAACGCATCGATAGCTACCTATACACGACGGATATACCCCTCTGGAGGTTAAAGGAGCTCGCCTACGGAAAGGTCGTAGGAAAATACTGGTTTTCCTTTCGTCGGCTGAGGGAGTTACCTAGGAAGATCGAGAAACTGAGAAAATACGTGCTAAACTTTCCTTCCTTCGCCGTAGAAGGGACACTAGAAAGGGAGGTCGGCTGGTGGCTCGATGGGAAGGTGGACCTTAAGAATCCTGCCCAAAGGATTTTTGTCTACCGAGGGAAGAAGAAATACCATGTTCTTTCGGACGTAAAGATCATAAAGGGGAAGGACTTCGAAGGAAGGGACGCGAGAAACCGGCCGGTGTTTCATCCGTCGTCTATGAACGCCCGGGATGCCAGGTTCCTCGTAAATGCTGCCGGTGTCATGCCAGGAGACGTAGTTCTCGATCCCTTTTGTGGTGTGGGAG
>WAPE01000099.1 GCA_015520865.1 Candidatus Iainarchaeum sp. | reverse complement strand
CTCTACGCCTCGACCCTTTCCCCAATTAAAGCTCTATCACCTGGAGGTTTCCCGGGGAGAGGTCTACCTCAAGGATCGGGAGCCGTTCTTCAGGGCATCCCTCCTTTACAGGGATATGCTTCGGTGGATAGAGGAAAAGGTGCGAAGGATCGTTTTATCAGGAGCCCTCGACTCCCTAAGGGATTACGCCAACAAGGTTCTTCGACCGCCATCTTCTAAAAAGAAGAAGGGCTATCCCTTCGTGCAGAGGCTCATCTCTGCAGTTGGAATCCCCGATGGAAGGAAGCGAATCCTCTTCTTCTGGTTGATACCCTACTGGGTGACCGTTGAGGGCAGAAGCTCCGAGGAGGTCCTAGACTTAGCAAATGAGTGGCTTTCTAGACAATCTGGCGGAAAGATATATTCTTCTTGGATACTTTCCGAGGCTGAGAACGTTAGAAGCAAGGGTATAAAGCCTTGGAGCTTATCTAAGGTTGAGAAGGTTGATCCGGAGCTCGTGAAGATGCTCAGGGGGATGGGAATATTATAGAGAAGCTTCTCAGGGATTCGGTTCGAAGCTACTATCGTTCGACGAGGATAAAGGCTCCTCCTGAAGTAGAGAAGCGAGAATTTGGATATTCTCTGAGCTTAGGACGAAAAATCGAGACCAGGCACAAGAGTTTTAACGATGAGGATGAGTTGAACCGCTTTCTCCGGGAAAAGGTACCCTTTTACATCTCCTACTCCGTCGGATACTTCAAGTTCCCCTCCGCAACTCCAATGGAGAACAAGATCCTCCTCGGTTCGGACCTCGTCTTTGAGTTTGATGCCGATGAGGTGGGGCTCTTCTCGGAGAAGGACGTGTGGATATGTGATACCTGTGGAGCCGCCGGGTTTGGCTACAGAGATCGATGTCCCCGTTGCGGATCTCCCGTTAGGGTGGAGATTTTTCCCGACGAGGAAAGGGAAGAAAAACTGAAGGCCATGGTTGATGCGCTTATCAAGGACTTCCTCCTCGACGATTTTGGTTTATCGCCGAAGGAAGTATCTATTAACTTCTCGGGAAATAGAGGCTATCACGTTCACGTGAGATCCCCGGATCTTAGGGAGCTAAGCAAGGAGGCCAGGATCGAGATTGCAGAGTACATTACGGGTCAGTCCATAAATCCTTCTCATCTCTTCGGCGAGGCGGTTCCCTGCGGCCGTGGATCCCCTTTACTATGTGTAAAGGGACCTTCTCCATCCTCACGGGGCTGGCCCGGAAGGGTAGCCCGCAGCGTTCTTCGGGTTTTGAGGGAGAAGGACCCGTCCTTTCTTTCGGGTATCGTTGACGAGAAGGTTGTGAAGGTGATTCTTTCTAACGCGTCGCTTTATGCTTCTTTTATAGAAAGGGGTTTGTGGCCGGCTCCAAAGCTCGTTCCCTTGAGTGTTTGGGTTGATATAGCGAGAAAGACGGCCCCCTTGAGCGGTTATATCATCGATACGAACACATCCGTTGATATCCACAGGCTCATACGACTACCTAACTCCATTCACGGTACCACAGGTCTCATAGCAAAGGAGGTAAAGAATCTGGCTTCCTTCGATCCCTACCGCGACGCCATCGCCCTTCCTTCCCGGGAAGTTACCGTCAAAGTAAGGATAGCCCCCGAGTTTTCTATGAACGGAAAAACCTTTGGCCCCTTCGAGAATGAGGAGGTTCAGCTACCCCTTTATGTTGCTTATTACCTAATTGGTAGGGGAGTGGCAGAATGGTCCTTGACTTCCAAAGAATAAAGGATGTCCATATGGCTGAGAAAAACGACACGTCCCTTACCAGGATAGAGAACGACTTTTATGAGCAAGTTAGAGAGTTTATTGACAGTGAAAAGGAGAAACTGAGGAAGAAGATGGAGGTTTCTGGCATAGGCCTCGATCCCATGGATCTCTACGCTTACAAGAACCTTCTTGTTCTGGTAAAAGAAATAATCACCATAAGGGCTCAGAAGATAGCGAAAATGGCCATTGCAGACGCCTTTACGGGATCTGAACCGCTTCTGGAGAATGCAGTTGATTGGGAGCAGGATCTCTATTGGGATATTCGGAGAAAGGTCGAGGCTGCCATGAGAAGGACTATTGGGGAGGGCGAGGAAAGGTCTTTTAACCTTGTCCATGTGAGGATACTAACAGATATTCCCCTCTTCGTCGGACCTGACCTTAGGGAGTACGGACCCTTTAGGGCCGGCGAGGAAGTCCCTCTACCTAAGGAGGTTGCAGATATCCTGGTGAAGAAGGGGCAGGCGGAGGTGATACGATGAAAAGCCCGAGGATACCAACCCCAAGATCCCGCTTCCTCAGGGTAAAATGCCCAAAATGTGGAGCGGTCCAGATCGTCTTCGATAGGGCCGCAACAACGGTCAGATGCCTTTCCTGCGGAGAAGTTCTCGCTATTCCCACAGGAGGTAAGGCTAAGATCCTTGGAGAAATAGTGGAGGTGCTCACTTGAAGGCCCCAGAGCTCAACGACTACGTTGTGGTCAAGATTACCCAGGTTATGCAGTATGGGGCCTACGCTGAGCTAGAAGAGTACCCAGGATGGCGAGGCTTCATCCATATCTCTGAGGTGGCTTCCCACTGGGTGAAAAACATCCGGAGCTACGTGAAGGAGGGCCAGATCAGGGTAGCGAAGGTCATAAGGGTATATCCTGACAAAAAATCCGTAGATCTCTCTCTAAAGAGGGTTTCTGGAGCCATAGCAAAGCGAAAGATGGAAGCACTCCGAAGGGCAAAGAGAGGAAGGTACCTCCTCGAGATGGCAGCCAAGCTTGTGGGTGGAAAGCCAGAAGATGTTGCTTCTAAGCTGGAAGAGGCCTTTGGAGACGTTTTTGGGGCCTTTGAAGCGGCGGCAATCCATGGGATGGAGGCCCTCAAGGATCTGGATATCCCTGAAGAGTGGAAGAAGGCGATCCTTGAGGTGGGAGAGCGTTACATCGAGGTTCCGAAGAAGAAGGTTATGGCCCAGCTCGAGATCGTCGTTCCCGGCCCTTATGGAGCTAAGATCATTCGGGAGGCTCTCCTCTCGATATACGACATTGTTAAGAAGCATCCTCAGGCCGAAGCGAGGGTCTACGTTGCCGGGGTTCCGCGCTACAACGTTGAGGTGACCTCCTACGACTACAAGTCTGCCGAATCCCTCATAAAAGAGGCCTGCGAAAGTGTTGTGGAAAGGATAAAGAAGGCAGGTGGGGAGGCGTCCTGGCAGAAGGTGAGGTCATGAAGTTTTTGCTCAGAAAGTGCCCGAAGTGTGGCACTTACACCTTCAAGGAGGTTTGTCCGAAGTGCGGGACACCAACGGTGTCGGCCCACCCTCCCCGCTACTCTCCCGAGGATAAGTACGCCAAGTATAGGAG
>WAPE01000098.1 GCA_015520865.1 Candidatus Iainarchaeum sp. | reverse complement strand
TTATGATATGATAGTGAAGACCCCCGCCCTCAAGTTCCTCCTCCTTCGCCTCCTCGAGGAGGGCCCGAAGAGCGGTTACGAGCTTGGAAAACACATCGAAGAGATCCTGGGAACTTCCTACCCTGGCTCGATTTATCCGCTCCTGAAGTGGTGGGAAGAGCGTGGGTTTGTAAAGAAAAACGGAAAATATAGCCTTACAGAAAAAGGAAGAGAGTTTTTGAGAGAATTAGAAGAGCGAAGAAACGAATACCTTCAACGGATGAAGAAGGACCTACTAGCTTTAGCGAAAGCCCTTAATGATCCTGAGATGGAAAAGCTCGTTTCTTACCTACCTCTGAGAGATCGTATAGGCCCCGACGGTATGGTTATGCTAGCAAACTTCGTAGAGTTGCTCACGAAATGCAAGGAAAAGGCAAAGATGGAGCTGGAAAGAATTTCTAAAGAGTGTTAGGCTACCGACCAGGGTGTAAGGTAAAGGATGTTCCCCTCCCAACCTATCTTATCTTTGCAGAAAACGATACCAAAACCGTGTTTATCTGCCAGTTTACGGAGAACCCTGGTTGATCTGCAACCAGTTTTTACCTCTATGGGCACGATTTTTTCGCCCCACTTTAGGAGGAAATCCACTTCCGCCCCCGATTTGGTCCGGTAGTAAAAGACCTTTCCGTAATCGTTGAGGATCCTCAGGACGAAGGCTTCATGGGAAGAGCCATCTGACATGAAAGAGCCCTTTAGAGCGTTTCTTATACCCTGATCGATGAAGTACACTTTCTTTGATCGACGAAACTCCCGTAGTCCACCCCCGTAAGCCCTAACTATCTTTACTATGAACGTTTGCTCCAGAAGGTTTAGGTAATTTCTCAGGGTTGGTAAAGAAAGATCTATTTCCCCTACAAGGTTCGACAACCTTACTACGGAGCCTTGGATGCGAGAAAGCACCTCCGCGAATAGTCTGAACTCTCCCTTTTTGAGGAGGTTGAAGAAGTAAGCTATGTCTTTCTCTATGTAAGCCTCTATGATGTTTTTGAGGATCTCCTCCTTTCTTTTGTTCAGAACAACAAGAGGATAACCACCGTAGGATATATACTCCTCGTAGAGGTCGTTCAGAGGGAGATCTAACGGTTCTGATCTTTCACCGTTGAGGATTTCCTGAAAAACCTCTTTATTCTCCATCAAGCGAGAATACATCTTTCTTCTTTTCCAAAGTACGAATTCGGAGAACGATAGCGGAAGGAGCTCCATGGATACAGCTCTTCCGACGAGGTAACCGCTTACATTGACCTTTACGTCGAAAGAACCGCTACCCGTTGCTACAAATTGGACGCCTTCTACATCGTAGAGATACTTCAGCTTCTTTCCGGCCTCGGGGTCATACTGAACCTCGTCTATGAACATTAATTCGTCGCCATAGATCCGGTAAAACGTCTTTATATCTTCCCTAAACCTCTTATAGGCTTGTGGATCTTCCAGAGTGACGTAGGTGCCGCCCATATCTTCGTTGAGGTGCTTTAGAAGTGTAGTTTTTCCTGCAGCCCGGGGACCCTTTATGATCACCGAGAGACCCTGACCAAGCCAGTACCTTACCTTTTCCTCAATCTCCCTAGGATAATACATGGAAAAATTGAAAGAGGTCTTTCATAAAAACCTTGATGTTTTGAAAGACCACTTATAAAATTTCCTTCCCTAGCGGTAGGAGCTGCGCCAGCAACGACTCTAGCTGGATCCTCTCGTTGGCCCCTTCTACGAGCCTGAACTCGTACTCTCCTATAAGATCCACGAGCTTTACCTTTGCCTTGTCGGGGATGTCCAACGAAAAGACCTCCCTGTGCATCTGTTTAATGATATCCTCGCCGCTCATCCCATAGTCGATCATGAGCTTGTTGAGCATATCCCTGGCTTCGAAGAACTTTCCGCTGAGGGCTGCCATCATCATCTTCTTTAGTTCCTGGGGTCTTGCTCGAGCCGCTACTTGGTAGATGAGTTCGTCGGTCACCTCGTTGGATATGGCTGCCGCTGCTTGAAGTGTGTTTATGGCCTTCCTCATATC
>WAPE01000097.1 GCA_015520865.1 Candidatus Iainarchaeum sp. | reverse complement strand
GAATACGATGGTGTTTCTCGTGTTCACGAGCTGGACTGCCTTCTCCGAGATCAGCGGATATAGGATCACCGTCATTGCTTACCCTCCAGATACTCCAGGGCTGACTTCGTCCAGATGGTTAATCTACCCATCCTAGCCCCCGGAGCGAGGAGCTCGGCGTTTAGGTTCCGAACCTCTACTACGTCCACTCCGGGGAGGTTCCTCGCCGCTTTATAGATGCCTTTATTCTCCTTTACGACGATGAGCACGCTCTTGGGGACTTTCTTTGCCCTACCCCTTCTTTTGCCCTTTCCGGCCCTTCTCCTTGTCTTCTCCATAGCCCTCTCGACGTCGGGCCAAACCCCAAGCTTCTTTAGGATCTCCTTGAGCTCTTTCGTCGAGGAAACTTCTTCAAGCCTGTCCTCCACGATGAGCGGGATGTGCTTTACTTCATCGACGATGTGGCCCCTCATCTTTACGAGGTCAGGAACGGCGGTTGCTGCTATTGCGCTCCTAGTTGCCTTTCTTTTTTCCTTCTTATTGATCTTTTCGAGCCAAACTTTTTCTACCTTTGGCGGGTGGGCTCGCGGACCACCGACAGCCTGAGGAACGTTTGCAACCCTACCAAAGAGAACCTCTCCCCTTTCCTTTGTCCTGGGGAGTCTCGCCCTACCAACGTTAATTGTTCTCCTAAAGACGGGGAGCCTCCTCATACCCACGTATTCTGCAGTATACTGTCTTCCAGCTCCCTTCATTGCGCCGTAGGGCTGTCGTCTCGCGGATATGATCGACAGGACCGCCCTCTTTATGAGGTCGGGTCTGATCTCTTCTTGAAAGACCGGAGGTAGCTCGACCTCGCCGACGATGATGCCTTCCAAGGAGTAGAGCGGTGCCTTCATGGTTATGCACCTTGCTTGGATGATAGGGAGATGTACGTTATTCCTCCGATCTCGAAGGTCCTCCTCGGAGGCCTTATGGCCTTCCTCATACCGATTATCCTCTTGGCTGGTCCGGGAACTGATCCTTTAACGACCACGTAATCGGATTTTACCTCTCCGTAGCGGAGGAAGCCACCTTTAGGTGTAATCGGCTTTTCCTCACCATTTCCAATGATGAATATGTATTTGTTGTACTCCGTCCTCGTGTGGAACCCCATCTGGCCAGCCCTTGGAATCGTCCACATCACCTTGGGTGGATGCCACGGACCGATGGATCCCACGGCCCTCTTTGTCTTTTCCTTCTTGTGGCCGAACTCAAACACGCCGAACCTCTTTACCACACCCTGGAATCCCTTCCCCTTCGTCACCGCCTTCACGTCGATCCATTCTCCCTCTTTCAAGACCTCCGAGACCCTGATCTCCTTTCCTAGCTTTTCCTTCGCGAAGTTGAACTTTTCTTCCACATTCTTTCCTCCAATAGCTATTTCTGCAACATCAGGGGTTTTCTTTAGCTTTATGAGCCAGGGCTGTGTAGAGATGAGTAGCCTGACATCGACGACGCCGTCGAGAGAAACGTTCTCGATGGAGTGTTCAACCTTATCGGGGAGCGTTATTCTCCTCTTGAGGTGCTTGGGTAGCTTCTCGGCCCAGACCTCTGTGAGGGTTTTCTTCCTTCCGAGGTGATCCGTTCCATAAAACCTGATTCCATAAACGAAGATCGGGGGCGTTTCAATGACCGTTACAGGTGAGAAAACCTCGCGTCCGGATGTAGGCGTGCGCTTTCGAGCGTCGGTGTAGAGGATATGGGTCATTCCAGCCTTGTATCCGTAGAATCCCAAGGGGATGGTATCGTCTACCTGGGGCCACTTCCTGAACCTCGGTACTATCCTCTTGGCTCGCTTTCTCGGGTAGAAGGCCAACGAACCCCTTCGTGGAGCCGTTCTCCTGGGCATCTTCCTTCACCGACCGACTAAACGTTTTGGAGGGATAAGTGTTTTTAACCTTGGCCTGGCTCTATGGGAGGGCCGGAGGAATTATAAACCTTGAAGCCTTTTTCAATGCCGGTGGGAAGATGGTGGCAGGGACGCTGATGATACAGATAGAAGAGGGGCTCCTGGCAGGTATATGGGCCTTCATCATAGCGCTGGTGGGTTACGTTGTTGCAGTGATCGTCGAGAAGCTCGTCGTCAAGGGATACCGCTACTTCGGTTTCAAGGATTATATGGAAAAAACAGGGTACGAGCGGGCCGTTTTAGGAATAGAGTTCGAGACGATCCTCAAGGAGCTAGCAAAGTGGTGGGTGTTCCTAGTATTCCTAGTTCAAGCAGCAGCGGTTCTAAATTTGGGAACAGTGACCTACTTCTTCTCGATGCTCCTCAACGGCTTCACATTGCTAGCGATCGCCATCATATACTTCTCTGCGGGTGCAATTGTGGCCCACTACGTCGGTGAGAAACTAGAAGAATCCGGTGTCATAGGCGGCAACTTCACCATCATTCTGACAAAGGCAGTGATCCTCTACATATCTGCAATAACGGCACTTCAGCTCATCCACTTCAGCGGCGTCGAGTTCCTGAACGAGCTGGTGGAGCTACTGGTGGCGGCCTTCGTCATTGCCTTCGGCCTAGGGGTTGGCATTGCCTTTGGACTTGGGGGCCAGGAGCTCGCCAAGGAGATCCTAGAGAAGAACAAGACGAAGATAAAGAAACTCTTCAAATGACCTTCCACCCCCTTTATTTTTGTGTACGTCCTTGACGCGTCAGCCTTCATTAATGGGAATGCGAGCCTCCTGAAAGGTTATACCACGCCTGAGGTTTTATCCGAGCTAAAAAGCACCGAGGCAAACGCCTACACCTGGGTGATAGGTGAAAGGGTAAAGGTAGAAGAGCCCCTACCCTACTTCATTAAAAAGGTAAGAAGGACCCTTCGTGAAATCGGAGAGACGAGGTTATCAGCGGCGGATGTATCTGTTTTAGCGCTGGCTCTCCAGAAGAGGCTCCCCCTCGTGACGGACGACTACCACCTTCAAAACGTTGCCCTGTACCTCGGTATTCCCGTTTACGACACAGGGTTTGGCCTAATAAAGCGGATAGTAAAGTACGTATGGAAGTGTGAAGCCTGTGGAAGGGAGTATCCACCTGGAACAAGGGTTTGCAAGGTTTGTGGCGGTAGGGTTAAGCCCTACTCCTTCGTTATCTCCGTTGTGGACGACACCCATTGAACGACCCTCTTCTTTATCTTGTCCTTGGC
>WAPE01000096.1 GCA_015520865.1 Candidatus Iainarchaeum sp. | reverse complement strand
GTATGGAAAAGAGACAATAGAGAGGGTAGCAAACTTCATTTCGCTGGCATTAACGTTCCCCGAAGAGGTCAGTTTTGATGAAATGAGGGAACTTGTTAGGAGGGCAAGAAAGCCCGAAGATATCCTAGAAAACAGGAGATTGAAGAGCTTGTGGAGGATCTACGAAGAAGAGCTAAATGAATGGCTTGAGAAAGTGAGAAACCTTGCCCGAAAGGAGAAGATCGTTTACATCGTTATAGAAGGTGTTAGGAGCAGAAAGCTGAGAGGATCTGTCTCTACAATCGTTTCAGACGAGTTCCCCGACAGGATCTTTATTATAGGACAAAGAGAAGGGGATTTTATCGAGTATTCGCTACGTTTCCAGAACTATGAGAAGTATAGTGTTCACCTTGGAAAGCTAGCGGAAGAGGCTGGAGAAATATTTGGCGGAAGGGGTGGAGGGCATCCACCGGCGGCTGGACTGAAGATACGAAGAGAAAAAGAAAAGGAGTTTAAGGAATGGGTAAAGAAAAAGCTCAGATCTTTCTTAGGGTAATCCGCAGGTAGCTTCCTTCCACGGTGAACTCCCTTGTGTACCCTTCTAATGTTCTTTCCTGAGATACCAAGAGTTCCTTGATGCCGGCCCGCTGAGTGATCAGATCCCTGTGCTTCTCGATTGCTCTGAGGAGGTCTTCGTCTGCCCACAATTCTGCAACTACCTTCTCCTTCTCTAAGAGCTTCATCTCCTTCCTCATCTGCTGGATCCTTCTAAGAACCTCCCTAGCAAGGGCTTCTTCCATGAGATCCTCGCTGAGCTCCTTCGGAATGCATACCTTCCTGAAGCTCGTTTCTCTACAGATGTAACCCTCTTTTTCCTCAAATGAGAGTTCCTTTGCGTTCACGTACCTTAGAAACGCGTTCCTGAAGGTCTCAAAGGGCTCCCTTTCTCCTAGGATTACCACCTCACCAATGGGCCAGCGTAGACGGATACCTGCCTCGTGTCGAAGGGCCAGAACGGCTTCTGCCGCCTCTAGCACCTTTTCCATCTTTCCTTCCAGCTCTTTGTCAACAAGGTACTCCTTTGGCTTGGGATAATCAAGCAGATGTACGCTCTCTTCTCCCAGATACCTCCTTAGGATGTTCTGGTACATTGCCTCCGTGAGGTGGGGGATAAACGGAGCTAGGGCAGGAACCACCTGCTTTAGAACCTCGTAGAGGGTTTGGTAGACCGCATCCCTCGAGGGATCGCCCCTTGGACCCTTCATCCTCTCCCTAACCATCTTCACGTAGGTCTTGCTAACCTCCTCGATAAGGAAGTTTGAAAGGAGTCTAAGTGCTTTGAAGTGCTGGAGCTTACTGAAGAGCTCATGAACCTCCTTCAAAGTGCTGTGAAGCCGTGAAAGGATCCAACGATCTTCCGGAGCCTGATAAGAAGTCAGTCCTGCTTCCAGATCAGGTCTTTCTTGGTCGATGAAGCGTTTTAGAAGCAAGTGGAGGTTCCAGATAACGTTTAGATCCCTGTAGGCCTCCTTTACCTTGTTCCAGTCGAAGTTCATATCCTCTCCAAGGGGCTGAAGGAGTAGGTAGTAGCGGAGGGTGTCCCTGGAGTACTTCTCGATGACCTCCTCCGGCGAAACGACGTTACCCAAGCTCTTGCTCATCTTGATCCCGTGGACGTCGAGGACGAAGCCGTGCATGGTTACCCGCTTGTAAGGAGCCCTGTCAAAGACGATGACGCTCGTTATCATCTGGGAGTTCCACCAGCCTCGAATCTGATCGACGCCCTCGATTTCCAGATCTGCTGGCCAGTAGCGATTGAAGAGTTCTTCGTTCTTTGGATATCCTAGTACTGCCCACGTTGTTATACCGCTGTCGAACCAGACGTCGAGGACATCGGGCACCCTCCTCATCGTTCCGCCACACTTGGGACATTTATAGGTAATCTCGTCGATCCAGGGACGATGGGGATCTTCGATCTTTCTTCCGCTCTTCTCTTCCAATTCCTCCAAGGAACCAATCACTTCCTGGTGTCCGCACTTCTCACAGACCCATATAGGGACAGGTGTTCCCCAGTAACGCTGTCTCGAAACGGGCCAGTCTCGAAGGTTCTTGATCCAGTCAGCAAATCTTTCCTTGGACCACGGTGGATACCAGTAGACCTTCTCGTTTTCCTCGTACATCTTGTCCTTGATCTTCTCAACCGCGTAGAACCACTCATCGACAGAGATAAAGAGAAGTGGGTTTTTGCACCTCCAGCAGATGGGATATTGGTGTTTGATCGTTCCAGCGTGAACAAGAAGTCCTTTCTTTCTTAAATCTTCGATGATAACCTTGTCAGCGTCCTTTACAAACATCCCCGCATACTTTCCAGCCTCTTCCGTATAGGTCCCGTCGATCTTAACGGGGGAAAGGATTGGAAGTCCGAACTCCTTCCCTACGAGGTAGTCTTCCCTTCCATGCCCGGGAGCCGAGTGGACGAGACCCGTTCCTTCTTCCATTGTTACGAAGCGTTCCGAAGGAACAACCCGGTGCTCTATTTCACCCTGAATAGGGACCTCCTCCTTGAGGGGGCTTTCATACTTTAAACCTACCAACCGTTCACCGGGAAACTCCTCGAGGATCTCGTAGGTTTCCCAACCAACCTCCTTGGCCACCTCTTCGAGACGGGCCTTAGCAAGAACGTAGACCCGGTCTCCTACCTTTACCCTGACGTAGGTCTCCTTCGGATGTACCATGACGGCAACGTTGGCCGGCAGTGTCCAAGGGGTCGTCGTCCAGATGAGGAGGTAGTCACCGTTTTCTGCAGGAAACGCAACGTAGATCGAGGGATCTTCCAGTTCTTTATACTCCACTTCAGCAAAGGAGACCACCGTTCCGCAGTGGGGACAAACGTGAACGGGATACTTGCCCTTATAAAGCAATCCTTTCTCTTCGGCCTTCTTGAAGGTCCACCAGGCGGCGTTGATGTATTCTCTGT
>WAPE01000095.1 GCA_015520865.1 Candidatus Iainarchaeum sp. | reverse complement strand
TCAACCTCGATAAGGGCGATGTTGTGAGGGTCAGGATCGAATACGTCGTCGAGGAGGGCCAGATCAAGTGGAGGCTTGGAACCCTCGAGATTGAGGCCTTCAGGAGGCTCCCGGAAGCCGACGTGAGGGAGGCCATCGAAGAGGTCCTTAAAGAAGGGGCTCCAACCTTTACTTACACGATAAAGAAGCTCGGATCGACGCCCATCGGTGACGAGGTATACGCTATCCTCGAGAACAACGAAGAGGTCGGCATCCTAGTTGCTACTCCAATGGAGAACGAAGTAGTCGTCCGAGGGGCCCTCCGAAACCCACCACGTATCATAGAAAAGACGAAGCTCACCCTGATGGGGTCCATCGAAGAAACCGTTTCTAGAAACATCCAGGTTCTTTCAGAGAGGGCCAAACCTGCCTCTGACGAGGTTGTGGAAAAGGTTATCAAGGAGATCGAAGACCTCCTTTAAACCTTCCTTCCATTTCTTCTTCCGTGGCAGGATTGGAAAAGGTTTTGGAGATTTACGAGCAGATATGGGCTTTGAACTACGCCCTCGCTCTAATAGGTTGGGATTCTGAAACCTATATGCCGGAGGGTTCAGCAAAGGAGCGTGGAGAGGTCACCTCTGTCCTCGAGACGATGAAACAAAGGCTTTATATCTCGCAAAATCTCCTTTCCGCCCTAGAAGAACTTGAGGAAAGTGCAGAAAGCGACGTGGAGAAAGGAATTGTGCGCGTCCTTCGAAGGACGATAAAGTACTATACCGCCATACCGGCAGATCTCGTGAAGAAGGAAGAAAAGGTGGTTAACGAGGCGAAGATCGCCTGGCGAAGGGCCAAGAAGGAAGCAAACTTCTCCCTCTTCGCGCCTTACCTAGAAGAGATTGTAGAGATAAACAGGAAGAAGGCGGAGTACCTTGGCTACGAAGATCACCCCTACGACGCACTCCTCGATCTTTACGAAGAGGGTGCGACGACGAGGGAGCTGGAATCCTTCTTTGACTCCCTGATACCTCCCCTCGAGAGGGAACTCAAGCGAATCCTTTCCTCTGGCTGGCCGCAGGATCATCCCCTCGAAGAGGCCCCCTATCGAGAAATGGATATGGAAACGTTGAACCGAGAGATCCTGAACCTCCTCGGTTTTGACTGGGGCCTCATGCGAATCGATCGTTCGGCCCATCCCTTTACGGAGGGCATTGGACTCTACGATGTGAGAATAACCACGTGGTACCACGGCAAGGATTTTCGGAGGAGCCTTCTGGCTACGATCCATGAGTTCGGCCATGCCCTCTACGAGCGTCAATGCGATCCAAAGTTCTGGAAAACTCCCGTTTGCGGAGGCGTTTCCCTAGGTATTCATGAGTCTCAATCACGCTTCTGGGAGAACATCATTGCCAGGAGCAGAGCCTTTGCTTCCTTCCTTTCGCCCATAGTTAAGCATCATCTCGGCATCGAAGCCTCCCCCGACGATCTCTTCTACTACTTCAACCTCGTGAGGCCTTCCTTGCTTCGCGTAGAAGCAGATGAGGTGACCTATAACTTTCATATAGCCCTTCGTTTTGAGATAGAAAAGGGACTCATAGACGGAAGTATCGAGGTGAAAGAGCTTCCGTCGTTGTGGAACCAGCGTATGGAAGAATATCTCGGTGTTGTTCCGCCGGATGACTCACTAGGAGTGCTTCAAGACATCCACTGGAGCCTGGGGGCTATGGGATACTTCCCAACGTACTCCATCGGAACCGTTGTGGCGGCCCAGATAAAGGAGAAGATGGAGAAGGATCTAGACCTCGAGAATCTTATCGAAAAGGGGGAATTTGGCCCGATAAGGGAGTGGTTGAGGGAAAGGATCCACCGCTGGGGAGCAATATATCCTCCAAAGGAGCTCCTCAGGCGATCCCTCGGTGGCGGCCCCGATCCGGAGGCTTTTCTTAACTACGTAAGGGGGAAGTATAAATGGTAAGTAAAAAGAGAAGGATACGGTGGGATCGTGCAGTCGAATGGTTTAGTAGGGCTCAGGAGGAGCTTGCTGACCAGGAAAATGTAAAAAATATAAAGCCACTCGGTTCACTCCTCCTCCAATCTATGATTAGACCAGAACTGAGGAGAAAAGTTGGAGATATTGACCTATTTGTCATAGATAAGAAGGAGAATTGGGAAAAACTGCAGAAGCTAAAGGAGGCTGCTCCTACTTTATTAGATGAACTTCCGTGGAACGAACACCCGCTCTACGTTATCTTGGGGTATCTTCCGAGCGAATCCATCTCTTTTCATACGAAAGTAAAACATCTTCATGATCTTTATGCGATATACAAGACGTATAAGTGGATAGAAAAACGTTCTAAGGAAGCTGCTGAGGAATATAAGAATGATATCGTTTGGATCCTTGCTAAGGCAATGAAAAGGGATGCGGAACGTCCGAGGAGTCTTAAGTTCTGGGATAATCCTCCCGAGGCTCAGATACAGAAGGTTTTCAAGACGTTGAAAATGTTAAAGGAGTACCACATGCTTCCTGAGAAAGAAGAATTCCAGGCCTTTTGGTTGAACCTGGTATCTGAAGCTGCACGCCACGCCCGATCCTTAATAAATACCTCTGAGTCGGAACGCCCTTAAGCCCTCCGGAAAAAAGATACTACGATGACGAAGGATCCCAAGGAGCACGTCCTGAAGCCCTCCGAAGAAGTGGAAGGAACCCCAATTGAAGGTCCCTGGCTCGATGATGTTAACTCCCTTGACGAGATCCTCGATTACTACGAGCGCATCGGCTTTCAGGCGACCGAGGTAGGGAGGGCCATAAAGATCTGGCGAGAGATCGAAGGGCGTCGTAGGAAAGGAGAAGAGGTTCGTGTTTTCATGGGTTACACATCGAATATCGTTTCCTCAGGATTAAGAGAGATCATAGCTTGGCTCGTTAAGGAAAAGAAAATCGATGTGATTGTTACGACGGCTGGTGGGGTTGGAGAGGACTTCATCAAAGCCCTAAAGCCTTTTCTCCTGGGCGATTGGAAGGTTGACGATGCAGTCCTTCGGGAGAAGGGCATAAATAGGATAGGGAACATCTTCGTGCCCAACGATCGATACATCGCCTTCGAGAAACATATGCGACGCTTCTTCGAAGAGCTCCTTCGATTGGAAAAACAGCGTGGGGCTCCCCTTACTGCTTCTGAAGTGGTTCGCGAGATGGGCCGTTATATGGATGAAAACCTCGGAAAGGAGAAGGAACGAAGCATACTCTATTGGGCCTATAAGAACGACGTTCCGATCTTTTCTCCCGCCCTTACAGATGGCTCCTTCGGTGATATGGTTTACTTCTGGAAGGAAGAAAAGGGAGACAGAAGCCTTCAGATCGACATCGCCAACGACATCGTGAAGCTCAATAATCTCGCCGTGGAGGCAGAAAACACCGCCGTAATCGCCCTTGGAGGATCCCTGCCCAAACACGCCATTATAAATGCTAATCTCTTTCGAGGAGGGGCCGACTATGCTATCTATATCACCACTGCACTACCCTGGGATGGCTCCCTTTCTGGTGCTCCTCCCGAGGAGGCCGTTTCTTGGGGAAAACTCAGGAAACGTTCCTCGTACGTCAATATCTGGGCCGACGCAACGATCGTTTTTCCCCTCATCGTATGGGGTGTATTTAAACCAGTCGATGAGCCTTGATTAACTCCTCCTTGAAGGGTTCTAGCTCCTTTGGTACCTCGATTCCCTCGATGGGCTCGTAGAACTTGATCCCCTTTTCTTTCTTGGCCTTCCAAACGACACTGTCGAACTCCATGATCTTCTCCGTGAGCCCGTGGAAGTCCTCGACGCCGTTTATCGTCTCTGGGAATACCTCGTAGTGGATGGACTTCTCCCCGTATAGCTCCCTCCAAATTCTATCAGTTATAGCGGGTGTAATAGGTGCAAAGAGTAAAAGGAGCGACTTTAATACCGTGTGGAGCGTCCACCAGGCAGCCTTTGCTTCCTCCTCGCTCCAATCGTCCATTCGCGCCCTCCTCTTTGTTAGCTCGATGTAGTGGTCGGCAAAGATGTTCCAGGTGAATGAGTAGAGCCTTCTGGATGCTGCCTGGAAGTTGAAGTTCCTGTAGGCTTCCTTTACCTCGTTTATCAATTGATTTAGCTCTGAAAGAATCCAGTGGTCGAGCGGCAAGAGCGTCGGGCGCTCCTCAGGATAGGGATACATGGAAACGTAGCGGGCAATGTTCCAGAGTTTCGTGAGGAACTTCTTCACGCCGGAGATCTTCTCCTCGTTTATCCGGTAGTTCTCTCCGGGCGTTGCCTCCATGGCTAGCCATAATCTTAGTGTATCGGCTCCCTGGCGTTCTACGATGTCCCATGGATCGATGACGTTCCCTAACCTTTTGCTCATCTTCCTTCCGTGCTTATCTAACCCCATTCCGTTGATGAAAACGTAGTCAAAGGCCCTTTCTCCCGTCAGCTGATAAACCCTGAGGAGCGTGTAGTAGAGCCAGGTTCGGATGATGTCGTAACCCTGCGGACGAAGTTTTTCTCCCTTCCAGACCTTCTCAAAGAATTTTGAATCCCTCTGCCAGCGAGTTATGTATAAAACAGAGATGGAGGAGTCCATCCAGGTGTCGAGGACCCTCTTATCGCCCTCCCATTCTTCGTTTCCACAAACGGGACACTTTTCACCTGGATCTTCCTTCCAGGGCTGCCAGTACTTATCCCCTCCCTTTACAAGCTTATAACCGCACTTCTTACACGTCCAAACAGGGACCTCCGTTCCGTAGTAGCGCCTCCTAGAGATGGGCCAATCGATGGAAACACTCTCGATCCAGTCGATGAGGTTTTTGCGGTAGCGCTCCGGAATGAAGGTTAGTTCGTTGGCCAAACGCTTCATTTCCTCCTTGAATTCTACCTGCTTGAGGTAGTACTCCTTCATGGGGATGATCTCAATGGGGGTATTGCATCTTTCATGTATTGGAACCCTGTGCTTGATTTTCTTTTCGTCAACGAGGAGTCCCTTTTCCCTTAGGAGTTCCGCGATCTTTTTCCTCGCCTCCTTCACAGTTAAACCTGCAAGATCCTCCCCTGCTGCCTTAGTAAGCCTTCCATCGATATCTATTACCTTTACGGGCTCTAAACCAAGCTCTCTAAATATTCGAACATCCTCAAAGTCACCGAAGGAACAGATGTGCATCGCACCGGTTCCAAATTCCGGGTCTGCCGCTGGATGAGGAACTATCGGGACTTCCCGGTTGTATAAAGGTACTATAGCTGTCTTTCCGTGGAGATGCTTATACCTCTCGTCATCGGGGTGAACGATGATGGCTTTACATCCCGCCAGAAGCTCGGGTCGAGTCGTTGCAACGATGAGATCTTCGCCGGTCTCCTTTACCTTGTACTTCACAAAGTAAAGGGTTCCTTCCATCTCCTTGTATTCGACCTCCGCGTCTGCTATCGTAGTTCTACACTTTGGACACCAGTTGTTTGGTCTCTCGTCTTCGTAGATGAGGCCTTTATCCCAGAGGATCTTGAAGGTGAGCTGTGTGAGCTTCCTGTACTCTTCGCTGTCTGTTTCATAGTAGTTCTCCTCGTAGTCCCCTGAGAGCTCGAACCTCTGCATGATATCCTTCATATTTTCCTTCCATTCGGCTAGCTTTTCCCTGCATAGTCTCACAAATTCCTCCCTGTCGTGTTCAAACATATTCACGCCGAGGTACTTCTCCATGTAGAACTCGATGGGCAATCCATTCCCGTCGAAGCCAATGGGGTAAAGAACCGAATAGCCGAGCATGCGGCGACTTCTGGCGATCATATCTTGGAACGTATAGCTTAGGGCCGCTGCAACGTGCCAAAGGGGAGCAGGATAAGGTGGCGGCGTATCTATAACAAAAACAGGCTTCTTCTCGTCGGGCCGAAACTTCCACCAATCTTCCTTCTTCCACCTTTCGATCATTTCCTTCTCAAAATCGATCTTCCACCGTTTTTCCTTGATCTTCGGCTCAAAGCTGTACCCGTCCATCACCTGCCACCTCGATCACCTCAAATAAGTTTCTCCGCTTTCGTTTAAAACGTTAGCAGCTTTCTTCAGAACCACCTCGACAGTCCCGGCTCTTCAAAACTTTTACAAATCCTTCTCAACGGGCAGATCTCACACCGTTCATCGTCAAAACCAGGAAAGACGCCCTTAGCCACCGCAAGCCTGTATCCTATAACTCCGTTCTTCACGAGCTTCCTGTGACTTTCCTCTATTTGCTCCCTCACGTAGATCTTTTCCTTGAAGTCCCTCACCTCTACGGTAACCCTTTCGATGA
>WAPE01000094.1 GCA_015520865.1 Candidatus Iainarchaeum sp. | reverse complement strand
TTTACGATCTTTATGAACTGCTCCACGCTTTCCACGTCTACTCCACTATCGATCTCGTCGAAGACGATGTACCTCGGATCGAGGAAGAGTGCTTGAAGCAGTTCGATTCTCTTTCTTTCGCCTCCTGACAGTCCTTTGTGGAGCTCCCTGTAGAGGAAGTCCTCCGTGAGGCCCACCCTTTTTACAAGCTCTTTGAGCTCCTTTACCGCTGATTCACCGCTCTTTCCCGATACCCTTAGTAGAAACTCACCGATCTTTATCCCTTCAAACTCAGGGGGTGTCTGGAAGGAAAGAAAGATTCCCTTCTTGAATCTTCCCTCAGGCGGAAGATCGGTAATTTCTTCTCCATCTAAAACTACGCTCCCTTCCAGGATCTCGACCCTGGGGTCCCCCATTATCGCCCGGGCAAGGGTGCTCTTCCCGCTACCGTTGGGTCCTGTTAGGACAACGATGTTCCCGGGTTCTAGGGAAATGTTTACCCCCTTTAATACCTCTCTTCCTTCAACCTTTGCCCGAAGGTTCTTTACCTCCAGCATCGCATTTAACAGTGTTAAATCATCTTTTAAACCCAATCGGCTCAGCCCTTTCAAGCCCGGCCATCTTCGCCTCCCGGTCTCTCATCATCGCCGCGCGACCATTAATTTAACAGGAAGCTTTCCATAAAGAACTTCTCCCTTTACTTCCACCGAAAAGCCGGATCCCTCAAGATACTCCTTCATCCGCTTCCACTTCGTCGTTATGAGAACGATTTCCTCGACACCGGCCAACCTCGCCGACTCCGCAAACCCCGCGTAGAGTTCGTAAACGGCCCGCGGATTGGCTATCCTGAGACCGTAGGGCGGATTCGTCACGATGTGGGATGGAGTAAAGGGAAGGTATTCCAGCCGTGTTGCGTCCCACTGGAAGCACCTCACCCTAACCGTCTCGGCACTCTTCGCATTTTCTTTGCACCCTTTCACGTGTTTTCGAAACCGATCGCTCCCGTAGATCTCATCCGTTATCCACCTGATCCTGCTTCGGAGTCGTCTCCTCCACCGCCAGACATTCCACCTTCCCCATCTTTCAAAGGCGAAGTTCCTGAAGAAGAAGTGAGGGATCCTCCGTCTTCCTAGTTCTGCCTCAATGGGTATCGTTCCTCCGCCGACCATGGGATCATAGAGGAGGTCCTTCCAGCTACTCTCCATAATCATCGCCGACGCCAGCGTCGCATTTAAAGCAGCCGGATGGTGATAGACCCTCCAACCCCTCCTGTGGAGGGCCCTCCCACCGGTGGTATCAAGTCCCACGAAAACGGTATCCTGATCAACATCAACCCGTACGGTGATCCACGGATCTTCTAGATTTACGGGAGGCCGGCGCCCAAATCTTTCTAAAAACCAATCAACAATAACCCCGCCGGCCTCCCGCTCGACATCCAGGCTCCTGAAATCATGTTCTCCGATGCGTTCTGTCCGGACGGCGAAAGATCGATCTAGGGGTATGTATTTATCCCAATCGATGGAAGCGACAACGTCCTTTATCTCGGAAAGACTGTTTACACTTTCTTCGACATCAAGGAGTTCGATCACCCTTTCCACGGTTCTCAAGGAATAGTTAAACAGCGGAATACTTCCCCTTTCTACGAGGATGCGCCCCTTTCGAAGGACCCTCCCTCTAAACCCTAAACTGCGTAACTCCTGCAGAACGTATTGCTCAAGCCCTACCAGAGAAGTAAGTAGAACCCTCTCCACATCTTAAACGGCTTACCACCTTACTTTAAATGGATGTACGCCGATGTCCATTTGCACCTTTATGAGGCAGAAGATCCCAAGAGGATCGTTTCGGAGGCCCAAGAAAAGGGAGTTAACTTCTTCTTAACGGCCGCCGAGGATCTTCGAACCGCTGAGAAATGCGTTGAATTGACAGTTCTTGACCCTGTTTACGCCGCTGTTGGTGTACACCCTTCTAAGGCAAAGGAACCCTACGACGTGAAGGAGCTTGAGAAGCTCCTGGAAAAGGAAAAGGTTGTTGCCGTTGGTGAAATCGGGTTGGACGCCAAGTACGAGAGGTTTGGGATCTCTATGGATCGCCAAAGGCGAGTTTTCCTCGATATGCTTCGTTTGGCGAGGGAGTACGATCTACCGGTTAGTGTTCACTCGGGACGATCTTTCCGGGAGGTTATCGATATCCTCCTTCGCTCCGATGTCCAGGCACATCTCCACTGGTACTCTGGGAGCGTTAGTCTTGCGGTAGAGGCCGCTGAGAGTGGTATGATGTTCTCTGTAGGTCCTGCTGTCCTCCACTACAAGAATTACAACGGACTCGTCGAAACGCTTCCGCTAGAGTCTCTGATGACCGAAACGGACTATCCCGTTCGAATCGGAGGTGTAGAGAATCATCCCTCGCGGGTGATCGACGTAGCTAAGCGGATCGCCGAGATCAAAGGGGTTCCATTCGATCGAGTTCGGAGGGCCCTTTTTAATAACGCTCTATCATTCTTCGGGGTGAGACCATGAAGATTGAGGTTTATGGAGCTGGACACGAAGTTGGCCGTTCGGCAATCATCCTAGACACCGGAAAAACACGGGTACTGCTCGACTACGGTGTAAAGATTGAACCTGACCACGTGGAGTACCCATTAGAGTTCCAGGGAATGGTAGACGCTATGATTCTATCCCATGCGCACCTCGATCACTCGGGATACGTTCCTCACCTCTTCTCCGAGCTCACCACAACCGTCTATACAACACCTCCGACGTTGGAGCTTTCTAAGCTCCTTTGGGAGGACGCCATAAAGGTAGCTAAGCTTCGAGGCGATGAGCCTCCCTTTGGAAGAGAAGAAATAAAGGAAGCTATGCGCCGCACGATGACCTTCCACTACTACCAGCCCTTTATGGTCAGCGATGAGATGACTGTGGAGTTTTCAGATGCCGGACACATCCCAGGGGCCGCAATTACCCGGATGGAGACCGACGAAGGAACCGTTGTCTACACGGGGGACTTCAAGATAGGGAAGATGAGACTCCACTCTGGAGCTGATATCTCCAACGTGAAATGTGATGTCCTCATAATGGAATCAACCTATGCGAATCGGGAGCACCCGCCACGGGATGAACTGGAAAAGAAGTTCATCGAGAAGGTTAAAGAAGTTCTTGATAACGGCGGAAAGGTTATTGTACCTGTCTTTGCCTTGGGAAGGGCCCAGGAGATCATCGACCTTCTTGTTTCCTCCCACATTCGGTATCCCATCTACTTCGACGGCATGGGGAAGAAGGCTACAAAGATCATCCTTCGGTTCCCAGACTACATCTCTAACTATCACAGGTTGAAGAAGGCGGCTAAGAAGGTAATTTGGATCAAGAATCAGCACCAAAGGGAAGACATCGTGAAGTCCCCTGCTGTTATAGTGACGACGGCTGGTATGCTACAAGGTGGACCGGTTTTGCATTACCTGCTTCGCGTTAAGGACGATCCAAAGTCCGCAATTCTCTTTACCGGCTACCAGACAAAGGATTCTCCAGGTAGAAAGCTTCTGGAAGAAGGTATCCTTGAGATCGAAGGAACGGAGTATCCCACAAAGATCCAGAGGGAGTACTATGACTTCTCTGCCCACGCAGGAAGAAGTGATCTCTTCGAGATGATTGAAAAGGCGGATCCGAACGTACTTATAGCGGTTCATGGTGATCCGGAGAACGTTGAGCTCTTGGCAAAAGAAGTAAAGGAAAGGTATGGAATCGAGACCTACGCTCCCATCAACGGAGAGGTTATCCGTTTAGATCTCTAACTACCTCCTTAACTCTTCCACAGCCGCCATATAGGTTGCTGCTGTTATCGGGAAGACTACAAAGACGTCGATGAGGCCTCCTATCAGCGGTATGTAGGCTATGATCCCCGAAACAATGGCCATTATGATGAGGGCTACTATTACCTTGAGATCGTCGATGAATGGTGTGTTCCAGGCCTTCGTTGCGGCCTCTCTGAGACTTTCACCGAAGATCACCCTTCCCGTGAGCGTCGTTAGTTTTATTGCCAGGTAAAGTCCTATCAGAACACCAAGGAGGATCCACACTATCTTCGCTCCGATAATATCGCCTACAAGCCCAAGGATCCAGATCGGTAGGAAGAATGCTAGCCCTAGAATGATCACTGCCCCTAGGAACGGTAAATAAGCTATTGCTGCCTCCCTCAGAACGGTTCCAAGGTCGCCGTCGGTGGGATAGGTCTTTAGTATGGCGGCCTGGAAGTAGAGGTCCACAAAGAAGAGTACGATGATGCTCACCAACGCTGTTTCTATGAGATTAGCCATAGATAGCGCTGTTGTTATCACGTTTCCCGAAAGTACTGCTTGCAGCAGAACTCCTCCTAGGAGGATCGCCGTCACTGCTAGAATCAGGAACTCAAGAACCACGTAGGTGACCCACTTCTTCTTGTAGTCTTCCCAACCTTTCTTTATCCACGTACCTACCATGGAAAGAATACTTTCAAAGAAATATAAAAAGGGAGTGGTTTAGAGGATCGCTAGGAAGATTACCAGTGCAACGAGGAAGACAATTCCCCCGATGATCCAGTTGCTTATTCCTAGCGTTGCAAACCCTGTGGTTGGCCTTGTTTTTGCCACTCCAACGGTGTACTTACCTTCCTTCGATGGACCTAGGTATATGGGTTCTTCCGTTCCAGTCACTCCTATCGTATAGGTCGGCGTTATTGGAGTGGTCGGTGTAGTTCCACCGATCGTTGTACTCGGTGGTGTTCCTCCACCTTCATTACCTCCACCAACCGTTCCGATGCCGTAGGATGGTGGTGTTGACGGCGCGTTAGATTCTCCACCACCTCCCGAAGATCCACCACCTGTGCTACCACCGGAACCTCCACTACTTCCGCCACCTGATCCACCGCCTGTACCTCCACCACCTTGATTGACTTCGGCTCCTATTACGTTGATCTCCCATGTGTAGAAGTTATCCGTGGAGTTTGGATCGTTCTTCAGGATCTTCACGGTTATCATATAGACTCCGTTGGTTTCTGGTGTAAAGGATACGAATACTGGAACTTCGTGGTTGCAGTAGAGGATCTGCGTGAAGGTTTCGTCGTAGATCGTGCTCCCGTTGGGTGCGACGATGGTAATTTTGTATCCTACGTAGTGCTCTACGAAGTCCGAGAACGTTGGTTCCTTGCATCCGAGGGCAAGGATTGCTTTGTACTCTTCTCCAACGTTCGCCTCGGTAGGCACATTCACCGGCTCAATATAGTAGTCTGGAACCGGTTTCACAACAGTAACGCTCGCATTAGCCTCCGATGTGTTGTTCCACTCATCGGTGGCAATCAGCTTCACGGTATAGGTACCTGGGTAGGTGTAGACACAGGTGACGTTTCCTTCCATCAGTAGGTCATTTTTCACGATGCCGTTGCCACAATCGACGGTTACGGTTGTATTACTTTCATCGGTCACCTTCCATGAGACGAATACCGGCTTCAAGACGTTTACTTCGGCGGGATATACGTTGAACTCTTCGATAACCGGCGGTGTGTTATCCTCTACCTGGTTGACCTCGTTAGCCTCCACAGCCGTAGCTGTCCAGGTATAACTGTTATTCTGGAGGTTGCTGTCCTGGTTGAGGATCTTTACCTCGAGGTTGTAGTTTCCTTCCTTTTCTGGGGTGAAACCTACGGTGATCTCGGGAACTTCCTGGCAGCTCTTCAGGTGTAGATAGAACTTATTTCTCTCGACTGTTTTATTTTCTTCTATAACCTTGAAGATATAAGTAACCCATTGCTCGTGTGGGTCATTAGAGTCCCTCTCATTACACCCTATATTAAAATCTGCTGTATATAGCTTTCCAATGATTGCCTTGCTTGGTACACTGACCGGTTTAACGAAGAAATCTATCCGGGGTGGTCTCTTGTCGAGGATCATGGTATCTTTGTTGTTAAATTTTTCAGAATCGTTCGCCACTACTTCTGCATAGACCTTGTAAAGGGTTTTCTTGTCTGGAATATTTACTTCTATCTTTTTGGTAATCTGTTGGTTGCTATCCAAGATTAACTGCCCATGTATTACATTGATCTCTACGAAGCTTCCCTTATTTATATCAAATTCCTCCACTCGTACTGTGTATGGCACTATTTCGCCAGCTAGTAACCCCTTGGGATTGTTACACGTAATAGTAGTTGTTGCATTGTCTCTTGTTAGATATGAGATCACAGGGTAGCAATCCCAGTAAACGGCGTTTATCTCGTAGGTTTGTGAGTTGTTACTTTTATTGGTCTCAGTAATCCCTCCCTTTGGTTCGGCAGTCAAGGTGATTTTGAGGGGGTAGATATCCATCAAGTTTAACTGTACTGGTAGGTGAAGACTCAATGTTCCTTCGTATGTCGTATCATTACCGTCTCCGTATTTACAGAGATTTATTTCGGTTATAGCTGTGTTATCAAAGGGTTTCTTTACACCAAACCAGATGTTTTTTTCAATAGAAACCGTTACCGGTAGATAATACCGTTTTCCATTGTTTATTACGTAGTAAGGGCACTTGTCTATCTTTATCGTGAACGGAATGTTGTATGTTCGACCCTGAACGAGTACTTTCCCAACTTTTTGGATGCTTATACTGATATCCATAGTTTGATCGCCTTGAGTAGCAGCAAATACTTTCACACCGAACAGAAGTGGCACCAGAAGGACCAGAGCAAAGAGCAACCGCTTCA
Organism: Candidatus Iainarchaeum sp.; assembly: GCA_015520865.1. Classification (GTDB taxonomy): domain Archaea; phylum Iainarchaeota; class Iainarchaeia; order JAADDC01; family JAADDC01; genus WANZ01. Next base: position 2,183 of record WAPE01000094.1, on the reverse strand, counting down.
TCCTATTACCACCCCATTCATAACTACTTCTCAGTTCTAACACAACTTTTGTGGCACAATGTATAAAAATGGTTCGGCAGATGTCGAGGGATTCACTCCCTCAGGGCTAACAGGAGGACTATTACAATAGCAAGGTCAAAGAGGTGGGCCACAGAATTAATCAACCAGCGATGGGTACCCGAAAGGAGGTCGATGAAGGCAAGGGTAGTTCTGATCGCCAGGAGAAGGATCGCGAAGAAGATGTAGATGTCTTTCATTGTGGCTCCAGCCGATATCATCCCAAGACCGATACCTATGGCAAATACGGCAATTGCTGCTGAAAGGGCGACGGCGAAGACATCAACGTAGGTCTCGTAGAGATGCTTTAGCTTTGTAAGCGGTTCGTTGTGAACAAAACCAGGTATCGTTAGAATTGTGGCCACGAAAACGATGAAGAAGATGAAACCCAGGACGGCTAATGCTTCGGTGTCCACCGACTACTAGGGTAGCGTTGTGTTTAATTCGCTTTCCCAAGGAAGGCTTGTGATCTCGTTAACGGATATAGTTAAGTGGTGAGCAGCAAGGAGGGTGGCCAGTAAGAGGGCCAATAAGACCCCAAGAAGAGCCAGAAGGATATAGAATACCTTCATTTCATCACCACGAGGAAGTATTCCGGACGTACGGACAATCCGTGCTTGGGAGAGATGTATTCCTTTATTCCCTTCAGCTTTAGCCTGTACTTAAACCTACCAGATTTTACGATCTCGGGCTTGTAAGTCTTCTCGAAGTTGAGCTCTAAAATTCCGTTCTTTAGCCTATACCTGCCCTCTGCTATCAGCTCGTCACCTTCTTCGGGGTCTACCTCGATTTCTTCGATAGGGATAACTCCGTAGCTTCGAGCCAGTGTGTTCTGGCCCTTGAACACCTTGTCGTTCCAGACAAAGAGGGATATCGCTTCTTTATCGTTGAGGACGAGCTTTATGTGGTATCCCCTTTCTCCTCCGTGGTGAACGACCCTCATATAACCCTCCGCTTCCAGCCTCTCTAGGTCAACGAGCTGATCTTCTACCGGTTGATCACTCTCCCCCTGGAGCTTTGGTTTGTAGTTAATAACCGGGTACATCGATTACAGTATTTTTCCGTTCTCCTTAAATTTCTCCCATAGAGCCCAGAGGGTTAAGGACCAGAATACGACGAGTTCAATCAAGCAGATCGGCGAATCTACGTTACAAACTGTGCAGCCACTGCCCCAGAATAAACAGTGAAATCCAAAGAGAGCCAATAACCCTAAAAGAGGCAGCAGAAGCCGTTTCTCACCCTTCATCCACGTTGAATAACCTAATATGAATCCCAGGAGGACCAGGATGGCGAAGTGGAACCAGAAAATCATGGTAACCACCTCCAACTACTTCCCGCAAGGTATGCCAGATAGAAGCTGACGAGGAAGAGTAGAAATACGCTAAGCTTCTCGAGGAGCGCACCCCTCTTCACGAAGGGCTCCGCCGAGTGGATGAGAAGAGCTATGATAGCAATCGGGGTAATTACACCTAGGGCAAAGAGAAACGCGTTGAAGATGGCTACAACATAGTTTATGCTCGTAGCTGCCGTTGCTATAGCAAACCCTATAGAACACGGAGATAGGGCTAGACCGTAGAGACCACCCGTGGCTGGAATGGGAAGCGGTTTGCCGAGGTAAAGGGATGTCCCGAGAAGAAAGGTGATGAGTGCTGCGATTAGGAGCAGGATAGGCTGAAGGTCCTCAAATATGGTATAAACTGCTGCTGTTGCCAAGTTCAGAGCGGCGAAGAGGAGGAACTGCGCCATGAAAAATTCCACTAGGAAGCCCCACTTGTCGAAGGTCTCATCCTTTATCCGGGCGGCTATAAGGGAAAGGATAGGTAGTGTGCATCCTCCTAGGCTCGCAAATAGCCCGTTCAGGTAGCTCCACAGGTAAATGTTTTCACCCCGCAGGCTGCATTTGCTACTGAAGCAACCCCTTTCTCGTAGGCCGCAACAATGCTAGCATAGGACTGCTCTCCAACGAGCTTTATATGAGAAGGTAGAATAACGATGGTTGGAGTAGCCTCGACGTTAAACTCCCTTGCCAGGTCTGGATGTTTAAGCACGTTTATCGTGAAGACGGGGTAGCCCTCTGTAACGAGCTTTTTGATGGTTGGAACCTCTGCAATGCAATGGGGACAAGA
>WAPE01000093.1 GCA_015520865.1 Candidatus Iainarchaeum sp. | reverse complement strand
GGAGAGAGCTGGTTGGAGAGGGATATCTCGCTGGGAATATTCATCTCCTCGATCGGTCTCGTTCTTGGAACAATCCTAAACGGCTTCTTAGTAGTCTTTCTTTCGGGCTTTATCCTTGGAATCGGATCTGGGTTCTACTGGTTTGTTCATCATGTTTCTTACGTGCTTTTCGGAAAGAAAAAGGATGAACAAAGGGAATACTCCCTTGAACTTATCCTCCTAAACCTCGTTAGCCTCCTAACACCCTTCATCGTTGGTGTCTTAACCCTCTTCATTAAACCAGCCCACGCGCTGCTTCTCCTTTCCCTCCTACTCTTCGGAGTTGTTGTAGGACTTCCCAAAGAGGTTGGAAGGACTCTCATCTCCTTTAGAAAGTTCGTTTCGGCTGATATCCAGATTTTCTCTCCCTACACACTACTCTTCTTCATAGAAGGCCTCTTTACCATCGGGCTCTTCTTTCTTCCCGTATACCTATACTCCACGGGCCTAAGTTTCTCAGCAACGGCATTCGTAGTCTCCGCTGTGGTTCTCCTCAGAATCTTTCTAGATTATCTCGTAGGACATGTTCCAGAAAGGGCTTCAAAGCCCATTGCCGTTCTAACACTTCTCGTCGTCTCTCTAATACTTTTGGCGATCTACCTCGCACCTCCGTTGGCTCCCATCCTCTACATCTTCCTACCTACGGAACTATTTTACCTCATATACACCGCGTGGATCTATGAAAGGTCTAGAAATGAGCCAGAGGTCCTAATAGACAGGGAAACACTAGCACTACCACTCGGAAAAATCCTAATGACGGTGGCGGTGTTCCTCCTCGGAATAGCAATGGTTCCCCTTATTACCTCCATCGCAGGCCTTCTCCTGGCCCTGGGATATGGAAAAATAAAGTAAAGTAGGGCTTTAGTCCTCCAAGCGTTTCCTGGCGGCTTCTAGCATAATCCTTCTTTCTTCCCTGTAGACCACTTCCCTTATCTTGTGAACGGCGTCGATATTCGCTGAAACGCTGTCAATGCCCATTCTAACGAGCTTTTTCACCATTGAAGGCTTTGAACCAGCCTGACCGCAGATAGATGTCTCCACACCAGCCTCCTTCGCTCTGTCAATGACGTACTTGATAAGCTTTAAAACAGCTGGATGCTCCTCGTTGAAGAGCTTCTGAACCCTTTCATTGTTTCGATCGATTCCGAGGGTGAGCTGGGTGAGGTCATTCGTTCCGAAGGAAAGGAAGTCGATGCCAGCCGCTATGTAGTCGTCAATGGTGAGGGCAGCCGCTGGAGTCTCCACCATGATACCGAAGTCCACCATCTTATGAGGAATGAGACCGACCTTCCTTGCAAGTTCCTTGGCCTTGATGTACTCCTCTACGCTAATGGTGAAGGGTATCATAACACCAACGTTGTCAAGACCCTCCTCGTGGAGCTCCTTTATCGCTTGAAACTCTGCCATAATGAGTTCGGGTTGATCGAGGGACCTCCTTATACCGTGCCAGCCAAGCATAGGGTTGTCCTCTTCCGGTTCGGTTTCTCCTCCCTTGAGATGCCTGAACTCGTCGGTTCGGGCGTCAAAGGTCCTGTACCAAACGGGCTTTGGATAGAACTTTTCGGCTACGACACGGATACCTCTTTTCACTACCTCGGTTAGCTCATCGAGCTTATCGTTAAGCAAGAACCATACCGGGTGCTTCCCTGTGGCTGTTATCATGTGTTCGGCCCTCAAAAGACCCACTCCATCGGCATTAGTGGCTGCTGCTCTCTCGGCAGCCTCTGGAAGCGCCACATTCACCTTAACAAGGGTGGCCGTTGGGTAGGGAAGCGCCGATCGAATGATTTCGACGTGCTTCTTCCTCTGAACCTCTTCCTTCTCCACCTTTCCCCTGTAAACCACACCCTTGTATGCATCGACAGTGACAATCTCGCCGTCCTTTAGAATCTTCGTTGCCTTGCCTGTACCGACAACTGCCGGAATCCCGAGTTCACGGGACACGATAGCTGCGTGGGACGTCAGTCCACCTTCATCTGTGACAATGGCCGCTGCCTTCTGCATGGCAGGAACCATATCCGGTGTCGTCATCGTCGTAACGAGAATATCTCCTTCCTTCACCTTGGGAAGGTCCTTGAGATCAAGGACGATACGAACCTTTCCCGTGGCGATGCCGGGAGAGGCAGGTAGCCCCTTGAGGATGGGTTCTCCTTCTTCAGCTTCTTCCTCTTCTTCAGGAATCTTCTCCTTTCCTATCGTTGTTATGTTCCTAGACTGCACGATGTAGAGCTTTCCGTGTTCCAGGGCCCACTCTATATCCTGCGGAAAACCGTAGTGCTCTTCGATCTTCTTTCCCAGGGTAGCCAGCTCTATGATCTTTTCATCGGAAAGTTTCTGTTTCTCTTGGAGCTCTTCTGGCACATCTACTTCTTCCGTCCCCCCTTCGGGCTTCTGAACAACCATCTTCTTCTGTTTCGAGATCTTCTTTTCCTTTATACGCAACGTCTTCTTATCAACGACGTACTCATCCGGAGTGACCATACCTGAAACAACCGCCTCTCCCAATCCGTAGGCCGCTTCGATGATGATGACTGGCGATCCGTCGACAGGATGGGCCGTAAACATTACCCCAGAAACCTCGGAGTTCACCATCTTCTGGACCACTACAGCGATACCCACCTTCTTGTGGTCGAAGCCCTGCTTCGCGCGGTAGTAAATAGCCCTGGCCGTAAAAAGGGATGCCCAACACTTCTTTACGTGTTCGACAACATTGTCAGCCCCTTTTACGTAGAGATACGTGGCTTGTTGTCCTGCAAAGGAAGCCTGGGGTAGATCCTCAGCCGTAGCAGAAGAACGGACAGCTACCCAGATTGGTTTCGGATTAAGGGGACTTGTCGCCTTCTTTGAGAGCTCTTCGTAGGCCTTCTTTATATCCCTCGCAATCTCCGGAGGAACCTTCGCAGATACGATCATAT
>WAPE01000092.1 GCA_015520865.1 Candidatus Iainarchaeum sp. | reverse complement strand
GCATAGGGTCCGCGGCCTATGTAAACGGGATACTCCCAGAACTCGGCTTCCCGCTTAGAAAGAACCGATTCAAGGATAATGGAAGACCCAACGGTTACAACACCTTCGTTCTTTACCTCAATACCTTCGATCTTTCGTTTTTCGAGGTCCACAGCTACGATCATCGTAGAGATAATGTACCTTCTCCTTTTATGGCTTGACCGTGAAGACGAGGACCTTCTTTCCCTTCCCCTTGTTCTCCTTCTTAAGGAAAACGATCTCCCCGATCTCTCCCGTCCTCCTTACGTGGGGTCCCCCGTCTGCTTGGATATCAACGCCTGGTATCTCGACGATCCGCCAGAGTTCCACCTCCGGTGGCATCCGATCAGCTAGCTTCACGATCCCTGGTATCTTTAGCGCTTCTTCCCTCTTCAGCCAGTAGATTTTTACAGGAAGGTCCCTCTTTACGATTTCATTGGCCTCTGAGAAGACCTCCTCTATCATCTCGGGCGTTATCTTCTCAACGTTGTACATCTCCTTGGCCTTCTCAGCCGTTATGTGCCCGCCCGTCACCATTGCACCGTACTTCTCGTAGAAGATGGCAGAAACGATGTGGGAAGCCGTATGCAATCTCATCTGACGGTAACGATTCTCCCAATCAAGGATCCCCCTTACCTCCATCCCTCCTTTGAGTCCTTCTGTTGTTTCCAGAAGGTGGAGAACGTCGTCTCCAACCTTCCGTGCTCCCACTACCCTGAACTCCCCAACGGGAGTCCTTAGGATCCCTCTGTCCCCTTCTAGGCCTCCACTTCTAGGAAAGAACGCCGTTTTATCGAGAAAAACACCCTCCTCCGTAATTCCCGTTATCCTGGCCTCAAAATCTTTCATGTAGGAATTCTTTAGGTAGAGGAGCTCTACCATTCTTCCCTCCTCCTGTAACGGCCCCGGGGGGATTTGAACCCCCGACCTTCGGCTTAGAAGGCCGACGCCCTATCCAGGCTGGGCTACGGGGCCATAAGGGTTGCCAAACATTCAGGAGTGGGGCCGCCGGGATTCGAACCCGGGTCGCGGGCACCCCAAGCCCGTATGCTAGGCCAGGCTACACCACGGCCCCATCGCTTTTGTCTGGCCAAGTTGAAAAGTGGGGAAGAAGTGTTAAAAATCTGGTGCGTCACTCCAACCGTGTGGCGGCTTCGAGGATCTTTTCGGCGAGCTCCTCCGGACTCAGTGGAAAGTGACCACCCCTATGATACTCTTCCCTCATCCACTCCTCTATCTTCCTTCCCCTCTTTTGATCGACTATCCTCCTCGACGCCTTCGGCACCATCCGATCGCTATAACCTTGAATGATCTCTACCTCCCTCAACGGAGAAACGTAATCCCTGTTTATTATTCGAGCGTAGCGAAGGACTTGTTTTAGGCTTACTCCATTCTTTAGTGCCTTGTAAATAGCGTAGGGATATGCTAATAAGCTAACTACCCTTCCGATCCCCTCCCTTCGTCCTGCAGGAGCTATAACGATTCCACGAACCTTGTATCCTTCTTCCTTTAGTTTCTTCACAAGGGCCTTGGCAACCTCTCCTCCGAAAGAATGCCCTACTACGATGACCTTCCTTCCCGCTCTGCTTCTGAGGTACTTCATCGCCCATTCCGCTAACTCCTCGTAACTCTTTACTTTCCTCGGAGGGCTCCCCTGCCCTGGAAGGTATAATAGGTGGACCCTGAAACCGCTTGCGGCCAACCTTCGTGCAACCTCTCCGTCCCTTTTTGGGTTGTACGTAGAACCCAGCCCATGAACGAAGATAACGTCGATCCCGTTGGGTATCGAAGGTTCTACGACGAGGGATCCGTGCTCAGACGTCTTTACTTCTTCCACTCTTAGCTTCCATTCTTCTATACGCCGGCGGAGCTCCCTGACAGCCCTTTCGATACCCACACAATCCATTGGCATCCGTTCTTTTTAATCCCCACGCATTATTCTTACCATGGAGCGGCCCATCATCCGGGAAGGGAAGAGGGTTATCCTGACTCTTCTCCGGGAAGAGGACAGCGAATGGATGTGGAAAGAGGTAAACAGAAGGGATACACTTCCCGTTATGGGACGGTACGGTATCTTCTCGGTCGAGGAAGAGAAAAACTTCGTCCAAAAGGCCTACGAGGACAAGGACAAGCCAAGGCTCCTTATTATGACGAAGGACGGCAAGCGAGCGGGGATCATCGGCGTCAACGAGTACGATCGTCGTGACGGAACTGCAGAGATAGGCTACTGGATCGCCCACGATATGAGAGGTAAGGGCTATGCCAAAGAAGCCCTATCACTCTTCGTAGACTTCCTCTTCACCGAATTAAACTACCGGAAGCTCTACGCAGTTACCGATTCGGTTAACGTTGCTTCCCAGAGGGTTCTCGAAGCCAACGGATTCAGGAGGGAAGGTCGGCTGAGGAAACACTCCTACAACGGCTCCATTGGTAAATACGTCGATGCCCTTATCTATGGTTTGCTAAGAAAGGAATGGGAGCGGCTGAGACCATGAATACAAGAAACTTGTCTGTGTATTTCGGCCTGCTGATGGCTGTTTTTACTTTATTCTTCATTTGGAACCCATTTTTAACTTCAGACCACCAAACGGTAAGTTACTTTGAACATCAAGGGTTCGCTTCCGGGAAGTTGTGGCACTACCAGCTACAGGATTACAACTGCAGTGCTATCGGCGATTGGAACTTCGATTTTGTTGTCGTTGATCCAGACGAGTTCAACTGTCCGGTTTCAAAGATTAAGGGGGCTGTCCTGGCCTATATTTCTGTTGGAGAGGCCGAAGATTATCGTGGCTACTGGGAGAGGCTCCCTAAGGATATCGTTCTCTACGAAAATCCCTACTGGAAGGGAAACTACGTCGTCCGCTTCTGGGATCCTCGCTGGAAGCAGATCATCTTTCAGAGGATAAAGAGGGCCCTTTCGAGGGGCTTCGACGGTGTTTATCTTGACAGGGTAGACGTCTACGAGGAGCTCAATAGAAGGGAGGAGATGATCGAACTTCTCAGAGAGATCTACGAATTGGTAAAGACCACTGATCCCAATGCTTATGTCTTTGTTCAGAACGCCGTGGAGCTTTACCCTGAGGTTAAAAACATCGTCGATGGTTTTGGAAAGGAAGATACATGGTTTTACGACGATAGACGGATTGGTGGAGATGGATTGAGGTACCTCAGGATGGCCCGGGATGATGGGAAAGTTATCCTGGCCATCGACTACCCTCAGGAAGAGAACCACGTTTGTACCTTCTACAGGTTGTGCAAAGAGGAGGGTTTTTACTGCACCGTTGGCAATCGGGAGCTAAACCTTTCCCATCCCATTACTTGCTCTTCTTCTTGAACTTCCCTAGCCCCTTCCTTAGCTCCTCTCCTGCTACAGCGTAATCTACCTTCAGTTTCAAGTTTAGCAGAGCCTTTCGAAGTGCATAAGCCTTTAGAAGAGTCTTCACTGCCTCCCTTTCCTTCTTCTGAAGATCCAACCCCTCTACAAGCTTGTTTATGATCTTGCTTACCTTTGGTCCGTTGGCGGCGGAAACAACCTCACCAATGACGTTCGCTGATGCTCTCTTCCCCCTTACGATTTCTTCTACTACCTTATCCAGCTCCGAGAGGTCGAAGGCCTCATGGAGGTACTCTTCGAGCTTATCGTAGATCGTTGAGAGAACGCTCGACAGGAAGAGGGAGTTTTCAAGGGGACTGTTTTCGTGGGGCTTCGTTTTCTTAACGACGACCCAGTTGCCGTGCTTTGCGATAAACTGTATCGTGTCCTCCATGGTGGAAGAAGGAGGTTCTTCTTTATAGCCTTCACGTTGCAGAAATGTGAAGGTGGATGTCGGAGGTATCAATACACTGAAGAAGCTGGGCTTCAGCGAGTACGAGGCCCGTGTTATATACGCTCTCCTTCGTCTCCGGGAAGCCGACGTGAAACTCATATCAAAGCACTCCGGAGTTCCAAGAACGAAGGCCTATGAGGTCCTCAGGAGACTTGTAGAGAAAGGATTGGTGGCAGAGATTCAAACGAAGCCGCTACGGTACTCTATCATCGATCCGGAGGGGTTCATCGACAAGCTCTACAAGGAAAAGGAGAGGGAGCTCGAGAGGCTGAAGAGGGAGCTGGAGCTCTTGAAGAACATTCTCCCAGTGCTTTCCAGTGAGCGCCGAGAGGCCGAGAACTACATCATAAAGGTTTCCAGTCCAGAAGACTTCCTCAAGCTCGTAAAGGATAGAATTACCTCTCCCACGATCGTTGGTTACACCCGTGAGAGTGCAAAATACCTCAAGGGTATTGGCGACGAGGAATACAGAAGCCCCGTTGACTTCATACTAACACCTTCGGAGCTATTTATCCCCCTAAACCCCCTAGGAACACCCCAGAGGGAGTATATCATTGTAGTTTTCACGAACCCCTATGTTATGGAGATGGTTCGGCTCTGGGCCGAAGAGGTTCTATCGATTAAAGGCTAGCTTTATGATAGTTTCCAGCTGTGGATCTATCGTTTTTTCCGAAGAAAGTAGGCTCACAAACGTATATGGAGAGAAAACACCCTTTTCTGAGATGATACCAGAAACGAGGTTAGGTGGTGTGGCGTCGAAGGCAGGGTTCCTTATCTCTGCTCCCTTTAGCTCCTTTGGATCGATGACCTCGGCCGGATCCCGCTCTTCGATAGGTTCTGAGAACCCCAGAACCGTAGCCGGATCAAACTTGTACGTGGACGCTGCAACGTAGAACGGTACACCGAATTCGTGGGCAGCCAGTGCTATCAGCGCCGTTCCAACCTTGTTTATGACCCTCGCGTCGGCTGTTATGACATCAGCGCCCGTCATATAGATGTCCGCCTGCTTCATAAAGTAGTATGCCGCTGAATCGACGATGTAGACAACCTTCACGCCCATTTCCAGGAGTTCCTTCGCTGTCTTCTTTCCTTGATACTTCGGTCGTGTTTCCGTGACGATTACGGTGAACTCCTTCTCCTCAGAAGCCTTTCTAAATATCCCCATGAGGGTAGAGGAGTGGCAGTGGGTGATGATCGTATAACCGTCCTCTATGAGGCCGCTACCAATTTCGGCGATCTTTTTCTCCGTTTCATCCATCCTTTCGGCAAATTTTTCCAGTGATTCAATAAGGGCGTCGGTGAAGATACCTGTTGGAAGGTCCTTCAACCTTGTAACCTCTCTTAGAACGTATGCCAGAGCGCTGCGGAGGGCTGGCTCCGTGGGACGGCTCTTAGCCAAAACTCCAACGGCTTCCTTTATCCTCTCGATGATCTCTTCCTTCTCCGTTCCTTTTTCCTTTTCATCGAGAAGCATAGAGTAGATTGCGGCTACCGCTCGCTCTGCAATGTTCCGAGCTCCCTGAATCTTGAGCTCCTTTATGGCCTTGGCCGTTTCGCTTATCGCAGGGTGAACCACGTTATAAATTGACCCTTGCCTTCTTAAAGGAAGTCCTCCAACTCATATTATGGCACTCTCTCGGCGTCAAAAGATCATAGAGCTTCTTATCAACACCGAAAGGCCTCTATCCGTTGAAGAGATGAGCATGATGCTTCACATCGACTCTTCCGTTATCGCTTCGGACCTTCCAAGGATTGCAGAGGCCATGGAACGGAAGGGATATCGCTTTGAGATCGAACCGGCCAGGTGTAAGAAGTGCGGCTACGTCTTCGAACCTAGCCTTCACGTACCCTCTAAATGCCCTCGCTGTCATTCTCAGTGGCTCGAACCGCCTAGATTTAGGCTAGTGAAGGGGAAGCAAGTCCCAGAGAAGGATTAGAGAAAAGATGAAGAGCGCTATCTCTGCCACGAGCTTCCGGTAGGGAAGCAACCTGCTTCTCTTCATCTTTATGGCCAGGATCGACGGTATTATGCCTCCCGCTAAAACCAGGGCGATCGACCCTATGAAGAGGGCGTTGAAGAAGGAGGTTCCTAGGAGGAAGAAGAGAACCGGTGGAAAGACAACCACGAGGACCGAGGCGTCCCTCCTTCTAAGGAACTCCTTCGTCATGTCGGATGCCCCTAGGGAAACGCCGATGAAAGAGGTGAACATCGTAAACAGAGGTATTAGGTAAGCTATCGGAGCAAAGTAGGATCCGAAAACCTTCACGAGGCCGAAGACCGATATCTCCGGTGTTTTAGTTCCGAGGACCCCTATTACGGCGAGGGAGAAGAGTATATAGGTGGTTATCGTGATGATGAAGGCGGTATAGATGGCCTCAGCGGCCCTTCTCTTGGATTTCGTTAGCCTTATCACCTCGGGAACGATAAGGTGCATGAAGTAAGCAAAGACCGCGATACTTGTAGCCATGAAAAACGTGTCGTAACCTGCCTTGGAGAGCGGCACGTGGTAGAAGTGCACGTAGGGAATCGCCCACAGCACAGTCACGGCGAATAGGAGTAGTAGGAGAACGACCGCCGCCGATTCAACCGTTGACGAGAGTTTTAGCCCCTTGAGAACGATGAAGGATAGGAGCAACCAGAGAAGGACCCCTGTCCAGAGGACAGGAACCCCAAGGAGGTACTTTAGTGCTTCGCTCATGCCGTTAAGGTATGCCGTTAGCGCTCCATAGGCTGCAACGACGAGGAGGATCCAGAAGAGAACGGCTCCCCAGGAACCAAAGTGGTATTCCATGAGATCGAAAAGATGGAAGTGGGGATTCGTTCTGTAGAAGGCTTCAAGGAGGAACAGGGCCGTTAGAAGCATGAGGATGCCTCCTGTGAATATGGCGGTGGCTCCCCAGAAGAAACCGAGGTCCTTGATGGCATAGGGAAGACCCAGAACACCCGCTCCGATCTGGGTACCGACGATGAGGGCTACCGCCTTCCAGCCTTCCCTGTCCACCCTAGAAGAAGGGGGAGAGTCCTTTTTATTGGATGCGGGAGGGGTAGGTATAGACCTTCAGTCCTTCTAGGTCGATGGAGAAGAGCGTTATACCTAAAGCCTCCGCAACACTTACTGCGAGGCTGGTGGGAATCTTTGCCGTCCCTATTACGGGGATTCCTAGATATGCAGACCTTACGATGTCCTCTGGGGTTATTGGCTCCGAGAGGAAAACGAAGGAGTCGCGGAGATCGAAGTGATCCATGATCGCCTTTCCTACTACTTTGTAGAAGTTGTTTTCCTGCTTTACATCTTCACTAAAGAAGAAGTACCCGTTTACGTCGGATATAAAACCGTATGGAAGAATTCCTGCCTGATTTAGGGCCATCGAAACCTTCTCAACGATCTTGTCAGAGGTAACACTAAAGGGGGTATTTACAGGGGGTATTTCGACGTGTTCTAAGGGGCTTCCTCCCTTCTCTCTTAGGTATCGTAGCCGAAACTCAAAGTCCGGCGCCGCCTCAACGACGATCTCCCCATCCTCTACGGAGATCTTCTCTATCGTTTCTGGATCCTCCACATAGGCATTGGAGACCAAAAAACCTAGTGCAAGCTCTTTAAGGTGAAGAGGAACAGCCAAAACCTCAGATATCTTATCCCCGTTTACCAAGATATCGAAGTACTTAACCTGGACGGTTTTCCCCCACGTTTTGCCAGAATTCACAGTATATACCTTTACCGGTGTGATGGACTCCATTCCCTCGCCCCCTTAGGTAGGGTGGTGGAAACGGTTTTAAGGTTCGGATCTTAGAATTTCAAGGGGAGGTTGTTATGTTGGTTCGGATCTTCGAGGTGGTTGGATGAGGTTCCTGGCGTTTGCTGATCTCCACGGAGACTTCAAAAGGCTGGAAATCCTTCTAAACACAGAGGTTGATGCTTACATAAATGCTGGAGATGCTACCCGCGGCAGTAGGGAAGAATTTATACGATTTATGAGGATCTGCGGCCGAAAAACCTGCCTTTCCGTTCCGGGGAACAACGAGCTCCCTGAATGGATCCCCAACTATATGAACCTCCATGGAGAAAGGAAGACGCTCCTCGGAATCACTTTTGGAGGCCTCGGAGGATCTCCTCCAACCCCCTTCAACACGATCTTCGAGTGGAACGAGGACTATGCTTACGACGTCCTCGAGAGGATCGGCTACGTCGATGTTCTCGTGTCCCATGCTCCTCCTAAAGGAACAACACTGGCCTTCACCTATAGTGGGGTCGACGCCGGTAGCGAGACCGTTCGATGGTACATCGAGGAATATGTCCCTAGAATCGCAATAGTGGGGCACATTCATGAGAGAGAAGGCTATAAGGAGATGTTGGGCGGTACTCTCGTTGTAAATCCTGGAAAAAGAGGAGTTATAGTGGAAATAGAACCGAGCGGTGAGCCGAAGCTCATCTGGCCCTAAAGCCGTATCGATATGAACTCCCTGGTGACGGGTTTTCCGTCCTTCTCCGTTACCTGTTCGTAGGAGAACTTTACCTTGGCTCCCAACTGCTTTAGCTTCTTCGCCACCTTTTCTGCCACCTTCTTTGATCCCACGAAGATATCGATGCCCTCTCGCCGGGGAACTTCCTTCGTCACGAAGGCCTTCGGGTCCTTTTCTTTAGAAATCCTATCGATGACCTCCTTGTAGAGCTCTTTCCAGCGTTCTCCTCGTAGCTGGATGACCGCCTCGTAGTAGCCTCCTGCCCTTCTGGCACAGTAAGGACACTGCTCGTAGACCTTCCTCACGGTGCCACTGAACCTGTATTCAATGGGGGTCCCCTGGATGACCCCCGTTAGGATACCCCGGTATTCTATGGTCTTTTCGTCTTCCTTACCCAGCGTTATGGTGAGTATCGGCTTTTCTACGTCGTTGGAGATCTTTATGTGGTCCTTTATCCACTTGGCCACCTTCGTTAGGTCAAACTCCGTCCAGTATCCGACGAAGATCCTTCCGCAGGTAGGACAGACCTTTAACTTTATCTCGCTCTCCTTTATGGGGGGATTTAGCTCCAGATAGCAGTCCCTACAGAAGAACCCTATGAAGGGGACCTCCTTCTCCGTCCTTCCACAGCGGGGACATACCTTCACACCCATAACTGGGGGGAGGTCTTTAAGGAGGTGTGTTATGTATAATAGAAAAATTGTGAACCATACTTCATTATTTTCCAGGTAAAATAGTGAACAATAGTTATGGAAAAACCCTATAAGGAGAACCGCTGTAGGTTTTTATGTGGAGTACAAGTGGAGGGAGGTCGAGGAAAGGGTAAAGAAGTGGATGGATCGAGACTTCTCGGTCATTCTTGTAGGACCTCGCCAAGCCGGAAAGACTACGCTGCTAAAACATCTTTCAGAAGAAAGGAAAATTCCGTACTTTTCCTTGGATGACCCCGATGTACTTCGCTCCCTCAGGGACATCAAGAGCTTTGCAAGGTCGTTAAGATCCAAAAAGTTCTGTTTGGATGAAGCTCAGTACGACCCTGAGATTGGTAGAAAACTGAAGTACCTTCACGATGTGGAGGGTTTCCGCTTCGTTGCCTCGGGAAGCGGTTCCTTCGACGTAAAGGTGAAGGTGAGCGGGGAACTCGTCGGACGGGCTGCCAGGATAGAGCTTCTACCCCTAAACTTCCACGAATTTGTGGTATGGAACGATGAAGAGTTAGCGGAGCTCCATAAGGAGCTTCGAGAAATAAGCATTTCTATTCTATCTGGAAACGAAGATGAATTTCCCCTCAGGTCGAACCCGTTTCTTGAGCGGTTGTGGCAGGAGTATGTCGTCTACGGAGGATATCCAAGGGTAGTTCTAGCTCAAAACTACGAGGAAAAGGTCGAAATATTGAAGCAGATCCTTGTTTCCTATCTAGACAGGGACGTTTTTGGTTTTTTGGGTGTGAGGGAGCACACCAAGTTTATACGAGTTCTTGAGGCCCTGGCAAGAATTGTTGGAGGGCTTTTAAACAAGAATCATGTGGCGGAGGTAAGCAACACCTCTCTTAGGACTGTTGAAGGTTATTTAAGCATTCTTGAGCAAACCTTCGTTCTTTTTCGAGTATTTCAGTATAGCAGCTCTCTTGCCGGTCTCCGAAAGAGACCAAAGCTTTATTTTTACGATACGGGTCTGAGGAATGTCGTTATTTCAGACTTCCGTCATATCAATGAACGGGATGATCTAGGTAGGCTATTGGAAAACTTCGTCGCACGCCATCTCGTGCAGTACTTCGAGAGGGTCTATTTCTGGAGGGATAAGTCTGGCGAAATTGATTTTATCGTAAAGAACGTCCCTGTTGAGGTAAAAACAACGAAGAGACGCTCCAAACTTATTTATAGAGTCATGGAATCTCTGGAATCCCCCCACGGGGTCATTATAAGGTTAGGAGATGCCGAAAAGAAGGACGGCCTATACTTCATCCCACCTTGGTTCCTCTGAAGGTTATTTTAACGTTCCCCAACCCCTTTATAACTGCGATGATGAGAACGGGTGTAGCCGAAGGGTGAGGAAACCACTCTGTCCTGAGCGTGATCCCATGTACTGGCTCCTTCTCTCGATCCTTCCCTTCATTGAAAACCGTGGGGCTATTCCTCTGGCTATTCTTCAAGGAGTAAATCCCTTTCTTGCGTGGATCATTTCCTCCTTCCTTTCCTTCCTCGGAGGATTCCTCTCCTACCTATTCCTCGAGAAAATCGAGACCACTGTAAGAAAAACGCCCCTTGGCTATCTCTACGATACCTTTATCGACAAAATAAGGAAGAAGAGAAGGAGTTACATTGATCGATATGGGGAGCTTGCTCTATTTCTCTTCGTTGCCGTTCCACTGCCTGGAAGTGGAGCTTACAGCGGTTCCCTCTTTGCCTACCTCTTCAACCTTTCGCCCATTAAGACGGCCGTCGGGTTATTGGCCGGAACGCTTGTTTCGGGTCTCATCGTTCTTACTGCCTCGGTTTCCCTAGGGGTTCTAGTATGACGACCTTGGCGGCGTCTCCTACGAGTTCCTCGAACTTCTTTGGATCTTTTTCTAGCCCGGGAAGGAAGTTGTAGTGCATGGGAATCACGTACTCGGGCTGGATGATCCTAACGGCTTCTGCTGCGTCCCTTTCGTCCATCGTATAGGTTCCGCCAATGGGCAGTAGTGCTACCGTCACTCTCCCCTTTAGTTGCTCCATCTCGGGTATGAGGTCCGTGTCTCCCGGATGGTATACCGTTACTCTACCGAGCTTTATGAGGTATCCGCTGTACTGTTTTTCCTTTGGATGGAACTGCTTCCCTACGTTGTAGGAAGGAACGACCTCGATGCCTATGCCCTTCCATTCAACGACGTCGCCGGGTTTCACGTAAACGTTGGCAGGAACCTTTCCCTTGCATGCTACGTCGGCGATAACGTAGGTGTCCCCTCTAAGGACCTTCTGGAGGGCTTCCCTATCGCAGTGGTCGAAGTGATCGTGGGTTATAAGCACAAGATCGGCTGGATCCGGATTCTTGTCGATGATATAGGGATCGATGTAAATCACGAGATCCCTGTACCTGATCCTGAAGGTTGCGTGCCCGATCCACTCGATTTTCACGCCATCTACCTCGAAGCTCTTCATCCTTCCACCTCCCCTGGTTTTCTTACACTTTTATCTTATGTCGCGAAAAGTATAATACGAGATCCGGGACTCATTCCTCCCTTTTCAGCCAACCCACGACCTTCCCCGGAAGCATAACCATTATCCAGCCATCCTCTCTTTCCCTAAATCGTAGCCTGTCGAGTACTCTCAAAAGCCAGAGGAGTTTACGACGAACCTCGGGAATAAGTGGATTGCCTAACGTTCCCAGTATCTCTCGCTTCACCCTGTCCCTATCTCCCGTTAGATAGACGTACTCGTAAACGGCTGGTAAAAATCCTCTTTGGAGTGCGTTGCTAAGCTCTTCCCCCTTGGTCCAGTCTCCCCATCGAAACCTCTCGAGGTACATCATTTTTATTTTGCCTAGAAGAGAATATAATCGATGCTTACAAGACTTCAGAGGATCATACTAAATCGTTTGAGCAAATACCTCAGCACAGAAGGAATTTTTCTTGGGGGAGGAACCGCCCTTTCCCTGAAGTACTCTCATCGACCTAGTTATGACTTGGATTTCTTCACGTGGAGAGTAGGTTGGGAATCCTTCTCTGAACGGATCTTCAAAGAGCTGACCGGCTTAAATAGGATCGTTCTTGAACCTGTTATCATCGTAGAGGATCCCTCCACACATGAGTCTGTAAAAATCGAGTTGCATCGTAGAAATGAGCAAGAAAATAGATTGCTCGGCTATGAGGTATTAGAGGGCATCCCAGTATTGTCCGATGAGGATATTCTCGGAGAAAAGCTCTACTATGCTCGCTGTTCAGAAAGAGATATCTATGACGTGAAGTTTCTCCTAGGAAAGGTGAAGGATCCCGTCGATATATTGAGGAGGAAGTTCAGTGAGCCTCCTAAAGCGATTCTTTATCGGTTAAAAAGGCAATGCCCGAAGATCTACGAGCTCCTATAATCAGCCGGTTCGCAGCTCATCATCCTTCCGTCAGCGGTTGTACACGTCATCACGTTTAAAATAAAATGGTGGTGACGGCTTTTAACTTTTAGTACCTCTCTCCCTGCCAGAATCCTTCGTATCTTCCACTTACTCCAGTATTCTTCACGAAAACGAGATGCACCCAAGCTTCCTTTACGTGGATCCTTGCCTTTATCGGAATCCAGAAGGTTTGGTTCCATTCGCCTTTGTAACCTGGATCGAAGACGGCCGTCTGGCTCTTTATAATCCCAAGTCTGTTAAGCGTGCTTCGTGGATAGGCAAAGCCAACCACGTCAAGAGGGATTTCTACCTCAGGAAAGACCACGTAGTACCTTCCTGGCTCGAGGATCCAGAAATCACCGTCGGGAGTAACTTCTTTCAGAGCTTCCATTAGGGGAACGAAGTTCCCATTGATTACAAACCCCCTCTTCTTTCCTTCGAAAAAGATTTCTCCTTCATCCGGAAGTCTAAAAATCTTTTTTGGAGCCACGTCAACGCCGTTTGGGTTTATTTTGACGTACTCCTTGATATGCTTTGCAACTTCTTCGCCGGGGAGGATCATGTTTTTAGGGATGACCAGAAGGGATTATAACATGGACCTCGACCTCCTTAAGGAGCTCGTTTCCATCGATACGTCGGAAGGGAAGAATAGGGAGAAGGCTGTAGAGGTGATAGTGAAGGCTGCGGAAGAAAGGGGGCTCAAGGCAGAGGTTGTTTGGGATATGAAGGGAATCCCAAATGTCATCGTTAGAGGAACCGGTTCTGGGAAGACGATCCTCTTTGTTACCCACTACGACGTCGTTCCACCCGGTGAAGGGTGGACG
>WAPE01000091.1 GCA_015520865.1 Candidatus Iainarchaeum sp. | reverse complement strand
GTTGGATATGGCTGCCGCTGCTTGAAGTGTGTTTATGGCCTTCCTCATATCACCTTCTGCGATGTATACCAGTGCGTCAAGTGCCTCCTCGGTGATTTTCAGACCTTCGTTTTGAGCAATATACCTCAACCTTTCCTTTATCTGCTCGTCGGAGAGTGGTTTAAACCGGAAGAGTGCACATCTCGACTGGATGGGCTCAATGATCTTTGAAGAGTAGTTACAGGAGAGTATGAACCTTGCGGTTGCTGCGTACTTTTCCATCGTTCTTCTTAACGCGTTCTGGGCGTCGGCAGTGAGGGCATCGGCTTCGTCGAGGAAAATGATCTTGAATTTAGCCCCTCCGAAGGGGAGGGTTCTTGCAAACTCCTTTATCGTTTCTCTAACAACGTTGATACCTCTTTCATCAGATGCGTTTAGCTCTAGGAAGTTCTGCTCAAACGTATCTCCAAAGATCTCCCTTGCCAGGGCTATGGCCGCTGTTGTCTTTCCGGTTCCGGGAGGACCGGCAAAGAGGAGGTTCGGCATTTCCTTCTTCTCGGCATAGGCTTTCAACCTCTTTACAACCTCTTCCTGGCCGATCATCTCGTCGAGTCTCTTGGGACGATACTTCTCAACCCACGGCAGTGTGAAGTCCATGTGCATCACCCTTTTATCTTCGTGGTTCTATCTTCCTTAAGATGGAGGGAAGGTTACATAAAACCATCCTTATCACACCCCTCGAAAGACCAGAAGGTCTAAAGATCTTAGCCTACCGTGGCTTTGCCTCCAACACCATCGTTGACGTTATTCCAGCTCACCACGAGCTAAAAACACTCTTTACTACGGCGAAAGGAATCAGAAGCCCCATATCTCGCTTTATCGACAAGATGATAGGAGAGGCCCTCCTCGGTTTGGAAGAGAAGGCCAAGATGCTTGGAGGAAACGCCGTCTTAGGTTTAAGGGTTAACGTTACATACCTTGGTTGGGGAAGGATCTCCGTGACGGCCTACGGAACGGTGGCAGAGGTGGAAGAATGAATGACCTGAGGTTAGCTCTCTCGATTATACTTGCATTTCCCCTTGCTATAATCGTTTACTACATCCTTGCGGCCATTTGGCCCGTTATCTTTCCATATTCAACGACGTTCCTTAAGTACGCTTCAACGTTCTCCTCACCCGTCTATATCGCCTTCCCCATCGGCTCTGCGATCCTCTTCTACGTTTTCCTCGAGTGGCTCGAAAAGGAAAAGATCTCAGACCCGAGAAGCCCCATTACCCTTCTCGTTCTCCTCTTCATAGTGTTCTTTGCCTACTATCTCGGCATATCAGGTTTTTACTTCTTCCGCTTCTTCGACCTCAACGTTCAGAACGTTGCCTTCACGTACTTCCTCTACGTTCCCTACTGGACCTCCTTGGGAGGCCTTCTAGCTGCCTGGATATCCTACGTCATCCCACTACCCAACCTTTTTAAGAAGGAGGAAGCATCTTCTTCCCGATGAGGAGGGATCGTCAAATACGTTGCTGATTTCTTCCCTCTTCGATACCTTAGCGATAGCTCTGGGGGTGTTCTAAATGCTTAGCAACGAGGAAGAGAAGCGTATTCAGGCCTTTTGGGAGGAAAATAACATCTATAAGAAGGTAAAGGAAAAACGAAAGGGAGGAACGCCCTTCTTCTTCATGGACGGTCCTCCGTATGCTACAGGAAGGATACACCTCGGAACCACCTGGAACAAGATCCTCAAGGATACTTACATCCGCTACTTCCGTATGAACGGCTTCGATGTCTACGATCGGCCTGGTTACGATGTCCACGGCGTCCCCATTGAAAACAAAGTAGAGAAGAAGCTTGGGATCTCCGGAAAGAAGGAGATCGAAGAGAAGATCGGCGTTGAAAACTTCGTGGAGATGTGCAGGGAATTTGCCACCGAGCACATCGAAGTGATGAACGAACAGTTCAAGAACCTCGGCGTTTGGATGGACTGGGACAACTACTACGTGACTATGGACAGAGAATACATCAACGCCGCCTGGTGGACCTTCAAGAAGGCCGAAGAG
>WAPE01000090.1 GCA_015520865.1 Candidatus Iainarchaeum sp. | reverse complement strand
GTTTTTAGGGAGAGCCTTGAGAAACGATTTCTGGATGTAAAAATCTTCGATAGAGCATACGGCTTATGGCAAAAGTGGCAGAAGCTGAAGCGAGAGAGGGACAAGGTTGCACACGAGCTGAACATTGTAAGCAGAGAGTACGGAAAAACAAAGGACGCAGACGTAAAGAAGCAGGCAGAGGGGATAAAGGGGAAGCTAAAGCAGTTGGAGCAGCAGCTCGAAAAGATCTGGAACGAGTTGGAGGAGCTCCTCTATAAACTTCCAGCTCCTGTGGATCCAAGGGTACCCGTTGGACACGAAGATGCGAAGAAGCCGATAAAGTACTGGGGAACGCCCCTTGTACCAAAGAGCAGATTGAAAGCGTTCCTCGAGGATACGAAGGGTGCAGTGGATTATGATGTAATTGAGAAGGAGGTTCCAACGCACGCAGACCTCATGGAAAAGTTTGGATTGGCAGACTACGAAAGAGCGGCAAAAGTAGCTGGTGCCAGGTTCTACGTTGAGAAACAAGAGCTAGCACTGACAGAAATGGCACTTATTGTAAAAGCGATTCAAGAGTACACAAAAATGGGCTACCACTTCATTATACCGCCGTTTCTAATATGGAAGAAGGTTGAGAAGAACGTAGCATACTATGAAGCGTTCAAAGAAGCCATATACCACGTCGTAGAGAACGATCTGGTACTAAATCCAACGACAGAGCACGTTATTGCAGCTATGTACGCTGGAGAACGGTTCAAGGAAGATGAATTACCACTAAAGATCGTCGCCTTCGGGCCAGCCTTTAGAAAGGAGGCGGGAGCCCACGGGAAGGGCACGAAGGGATTATACCGAGTCCACCAGTTCCACAAGGTAGAGCTACACATAATTACAACGCAAGAACAGCAGTTCGATGCACTAGAGGAAGTTCTCAGAGATTGGGAACAATTTTGGCAGAGAGTAGTTAAGCTTCCTTACAGGATTGTTATCGTACCCACAGCAGAGATGGATAGGAGAGCGGTTTTACAGTACGATGCAGAGGTCTTCTTTCCAAACAAGGGTATTTACAGGGAAATTGGCAGCTACGCGACCATGGGCACATGGGTAAGTAGCAAGTTAGATATAAGAGTTGGTAAAGAGTTTGTAGCTAACGTCTATGGAACAGGAGCAACAATCCCAAGAACACTCTGTGCACTTGTAGAAAATATCTTCGCAAAGTATGGAGAGTGGAGGAGGCCAGAATTCGTAGACGAAGTTTTTGGATAAGCTAAACCTTTATTTTTCTTACCATTTTCTTTCCAACCACTACTAGTCCAGGACTCTCCAGAATATCTTTCACTTTTAGCAATCTCTCAAACGCACTTACTATATCATCTGGAAACGGTGGATGGATATCTATCAAAACAACAGTTGCCTCAGGTTCCAACAAATAAAGCCTAGCGAAATCTTTATCGAGTGTCACAAGAATTCTGTTGTTTCAGGTCTGAAAGGCCTTGCTGTATATCTTGTGCGCGTAGAACATCATGCTTCTGCCTCTTCAGAAAGCGGTAGAGTGAGTATGGTATGTTTTCATCAAGCAAAAACTTCAATAAACTCACCCTTCAATACTTTGGCTGCATATTCTACAGCCGCCTTCACATCTTCTTCTGTAAGCTCGGGATACTCCTTCACTATTTCGTTGGGGCTCATTCCTGCCGCAATGAGTTCTACTATTAAGTAAACAGGAATCCTCGTGCCTTTTGTGACGGGTTTTCCTCCCAAGATCTTAGGGTCTATCTCAATTCTTTCCATGTTATCATCTTGGTACATCTTGTATTAAACGCTATCATTCTGGAACCGTAGCGCATTAATGGACGGTAAGGCCGGCGCATATAGAAGCGCCAACCCCACGGCTCGCTCCTCGAAGAAAACGTTGGCACCTCGCAAGCAAATCAATTCCTATTTATATTAACGAACCTCCAAGTTCTTACATGCCAAACAACTACATTTATGCGGGCGTGGCTGTCGTTGTTCTCGTTCTCTTGGCCTTACTTCTCTGGCCGAGGACGTCGTCGGTTCCTTCATTGCCCGGAACCGTTGTAGTGAACTTCATGGGGACCCCCATACCTCTCACGCCGGTGGGAGGGGAGAATCTCAAGTGTATAGGGGTGCCGGAAGGATATACAAGGGTATACTACGACAGGAGCACCGACATCGACGGAACATTCATCCAATTGGCCTACGTAAAGGAGGGAGATTCTCTCCCTTCGGCAGAAAGCTGGGTTCGATCCAGGGCAAGCGCCTGTGGCTTCAACCTCACCGGGGAAACGGCGGGATCTACCTACTTTGCCGCTGGAAAGAGCCTGGAGTATGAAAAGAACGATGGAAACGAGTCGCTCCAGGCCGACGTGGGCACCCTGAGGGGAAGCGACGGGAAGACCTATACCTTCATCTACTTCAACTACATGGAGTGGAACCAGGAAGCCTATGGAGAAGGATCGGAGGCGGGCACGGCGGAGGAGCAGGGAGGGGTAAACAACGTCGCTGGACCGGCGGCGAAGTACGTGGACCTCTTCCGGGAGATCCTCCGCGACGCCTTCGGAGCGAACGTCACGATAAAGCAGGCAGACTACGTGGCCAATACCTACCACTATGACTTTATCCTCCTCAGGAGCATCGTCGAGGAAGACACGCAGCCCCTCATCGACGCCTTCCAGGACAGGGGCTTCTCGTTACTCCCGGAGAACCAGCAGGGCGAGCACGTGAGCCTAGGGTTCACGAGAAACAACGAGTGGCTCCAGGTAGACTACGACATCGGAGGAGACATCGTCACCGTAATCTAC
>WAPE01000089.1 GCA_015520865.1 Candidatus Iainarchaeum sp. | reverse complement strand
TTGTTTTACCTATCCCTGGGCGTCCACTTACGAGGATCCTCACACTAAAAACTCAGATAAAAGTTCCTAAAGATGGACGGCCCCGCCGGGATTCGAACCCGGGACCTTCGGCGCCGGAAGCCGACGCGCTATCCAGGCTGCGCCACGGGGCCCCAAGTGTTTTCTGGAGGGAAAGCCCTAAAACCTGGTGGCCCTGTAGTAGGACTGGAGGCGGATGTGGCCGCGGAAGCGGTGGACGAACGCCTCCATCTTCCGTTGTTCGGGGGTTTCGATCTCTACGATGCGTCTTTCTTTGTACCACTTGAAGGTTTCGGAGTCTTCCTTGAGGAAGCGGATCTCCCGGAAGAAAACTTTGGGTTTGTAGCCCATCACCTGGGAAAGCTTTATGAAGGCGGAATAGGTTTCTCGGGGAAGATCTATCTTGAGGGACTTCGTATAGGGTAGATCGCTTGGATAGAGGCTCCTGTAGGAGAGCTCGAAGCGAGAAGGCACGATAGTATCGAAGTAGAGGCGGCCGCGCATCTGCTCGTCTTCCTCCCCTATGAGGACGTCTTCCACACGGACGGGGTCCTGAGAAAATAGGTTCCTGGCCGTTATGGGTAAAAGTTCTTCAAATACAGAGTCGGGGATCTTTATCTGGAAGGAAGGCTGACCCTTTTCTTCGACGACACTGTAGGAGCTTCTTAGGATAACATCGGCGAGCCTCCTTTGGGACTCTCCGTAGACGTTCCACATGGCCATGGCCGTTAGGGTGATGTTAACGATATCCGTCATACTTCTTTCCGTTCGGGAGATGTCCCTTATGAGCCTCCGGGCTAGGAGCTCCATCCGGCTCTTCGTGTCGACGAAGACGTTGAGGTTGGAACGGTGAGAAAGGAGACCGATGGCGTAGATACCCTCCACGACAATAACGGGGTTCTCCTCGGCGATCACAGGTCCCTTTTCTCCCTTTCTCTTCCCCGTCTTGAAATCGTAAACAGGATAGTATGCCTCTTCCCCTTCGATGAGTTTATCGATGAAGTTCTCTACCTCTTCCGCGTCTATCTCAGCTGGATGGTCGTAGTTCTCTCCGAGGGCATCGGCGATGTCCTTGCTCTCCTCTCTGTAGAACATATCCATCTCCACGAGGAACGGCTCGCCGTTATAGGTAGGTAAGGGGACTCCCATTGATTGGAGCTCCTGTAGGATCCTCCTGGCCTCCGTCGTCTTTCCACTACCGGAAGGTCCCGCAAGAACGACGATGAAAGGCCTTTCAGGGCTCCTTATCCGGGAGATGAGGTGAGCCACCTGCTTTGACGACGTTAAAAGATGGGTCATGGGATCACCTGTGAATAGAACATTGACAGATGGGTAAAGAATGCTTTCTTCCAGAGGGTTTTATCATTCTCACGAGGGAGAGAAGCTGGTCCGCCCCTTCGACGTAGTATGCCATTCTATTAAATTTCTATCAGGAGGGAAATAAATTAGATGCGGTTGAACCGAAGGTTGTTACGGGTTCTCTCCCAGAGCGACGTCGTTTTAGAGGTCCTAGATGCAAGATTTCCAGATCTAACAAGGATAAGAGCCGTCGAAAACTACGTAAGGAAGAAGGGGAAGGGACTCGTCTTTGTACTAAACAAGGTGGACCTCGTATCGAAGGATTACGCAGAGGACTGGAAGAAGATCCTCTCAAGGGAGGCACCTACGGTTTTCGTATCAACGAAGAAGCGCTGGGGAACGAGGATACTACGAAAGACGATAAAGGGATTGACGGAGAAGCGCCCCCTCTATGTGGGCGTCGTAGGATATCCCAACGTCGGTAAATCTTCCCTCATAAATGTTTTGGTGGGTAGGCACGCTGCTGGAGTCTCTCCTAAGCCAGGTTTCACCCGCGGAGAACAACTCCTCAAACTATCAAGGGGTATATACCTCATAGACACACCGGGCGTCGTCGATACGGATGAAGAAACCCTCCTTCTTTTAGTAGGGGGAAAGGATCCCTCCAAGGCGAAGAACCCGGAGCTGGCGGCGCATATACTTCTAACGAACCTACACGCCATGGGGGAAATCCCCTATAGGGACCTGGAGGAGTACGCCAAAGCCAAAGGATTCCTCTTAAAGGGAGGCGAACCAGACGTCCGGAGGGCTTCCATCGATCTCATAAGGAGGTTTCAGAAGGGAGAAATCGGAAAGAGCTACGACTGGATGGAAAAGCTCAAGGAGGAGGAAGAGTGAAAAGGGTGGATCTCTGGAAGGATGTGGAGGAAATCTTCAAGGCAAAGAAACACCATATGATGATATTAGCGTCCATTATTCTTGGATCGGTCTTTATCTTTGCTGTTGTCCCCCTTGGAATCCGATTCTCTATCCTACTCCTCCAAAAGGGTCTTGCAGGCCTACTTGGGGAGACAGAATTTCTACGGTTGTTTGGAGTGGTTTATTTCGTTTTCTTCCTACTCCTCTATCTCCTGTTCTTCAAATTAAGGAAGACGCCGTTTCCAAAGAAGGAGTGCATTGGTTATAAGAGCCGTCACAGTCTCCTCGTAGACTACCAGTACATTAGGAGAGGTCGAGAGAACGTAGAATGCGTGGCATCTTTTCGTCTCGATGACTACAAAAATGTCGTTCTCCTTAGGAGCAACCTGGAGAATCCACTGATCTCCCTTCCTGTAGAAAGAGAAAATATATGCTTAACGGCGAAAATACCGTCAATGAAGGACCTAAAGTACGAGATCTACGAAGTAGGAGCCATTGGAGAAGGAATAAAGATCGAAAAGATCACAATCGGAGACGTAGAAAAACCCTACGGGGTCGTTTATGCGGACGAAAGGGGAAATCTCCTCCTTAAGGTACTGTTAAACGATGCTCGGAGCCTGAGGGTAAAGGTAGAAGGCAAGGAGGTAGCTAGATTTACATCACCAGGAAAGTACAGGCTGGAGATCGTTGATCGAACCGAGGAAGATGTAACCATCGAGTTGCCAGACCTAACGAAGCTCTCAAACGGCCTCGTAAAGTTCGGCTGTGCCGATGTTCTATCCTTAACAAGAAGACTCATCAAAAAGATCGTAGAACAGCCAAGGATAGGTCTAATAGCCATAAATACATTCATAAAAGTAGAAGTCATCGTAGATAAGCCTTTCATGCCCGATGAAAAGCGTGTATTCTACGTAAAACCGGTTCTAGAAGCTAGGAAAGCTTAACAGCCGAGAGAACGCTACTTTCCTTGTCCCAAACGATGGCCTCCTTGGTTCCGTCGCCGTCTACATCGGCGCTTCCAACGTAGAAGAGGTCGGACCCGACCTTTACAGACCCCTTACCACAATCCCCGGACCAGAGGAGGGACCCACCACGGACGCCGACGAAGCAGAGACCGTTCTCGTCGAAAACGTCGGCAACGTAGAACGGGAAGGTCTTCTTGCCGACCTCTTCCTTCTCGTTCCAAATAATGGCGTGGTACCCCTGGAGATCGAAGGTAAAGAGGATGAGATAGTTGTCTACGGTCTTTCCGTCGGTGATCTTCGAAGACGTGTAGAGGTTTTTCTCGATACTACAAGTAGACGGATCTAAAAGCAAAAGGCTCGGAGCAGAGAGGGGTTCTTTCGACGCTAGAACCGCTATGTAGTCTTTCCCTTGGTAGGTGAAGGGTACGACAAAGGGGTGGGCAGGAGGGTTGAGGATCTCCCTAAAGGTGCATTTTGAAGGTTTGTAAACGAGGAGGCGATCGGAAGAGTAAAGGAGGAGATATCCTTCCCTCGGAAAAGCTCGGAGGTTAGTGTAAACACCTTTTAATCGATCTAAGAACTCTAGCTTGCCATTGGAGTAACGGTAGAGGTTCCCATCAGAGTAAACGAAGAGGGTACCGTTCAGGGATGCTACCATAGGATACCGAACGCCCCCGACAGAGAGAACCTCCTTGCCCGTTATCGGATCAAGGAAGTGAAGGCCTGATAGGTCTCCTACAATGACATACACCTTTCCGTTAAGGTCTTCGATCCCTATCGATATTCCGATACCCATACCGTTGAAGTTCTTCTCCCAAAGAAGCTTACCGTCGTTATCTACCAAACCCACGGTCCTGCCAACCCTGAAGAGGATCTCTTCTTTTCCATCACCGTCAACGTCGCCGAAGACAGCACTATTTACGAAGGAAGCACCCGACAGCTTTAGGGACCAGAGAACAGGTTTCTTTGCGGGTTGTGGGGAAGATTTCTGGGTTGTCTGGGAAGAGGAAGCGTTATTGGATTCCACCTTCGGAGGAAGTGAAGGTACTGTTGTGTTTTTCTCCGTGCAAACCGTGTTTTTCTCGGGAGGATGGGACGACTGGACAGCGAAGAATGCTCCCACTAAGCCCAGAAGGACGAGGATTATAATCGCTGGTACCAGAAGTCCTCCAGCCTTCATCTGTAATAATTCTTGTAGGGTTACCTTGAAAAATCAAAGGCTATAGGAGAGGGCTATGGCCTCCTCTAGACGAATAGAATAACCCGTCGGCTTTCTTGTAAGAAGATGGATGGGAACGAAGAACCATCCCTTATATGGGTACTTCCAGGCCAGAAAAAGCTCAGCTCCGCTCCTTCTCTTCCATTCAAGCATCTTCTCCATCTGGTGATTCGGAATGACGACAACGTCCTTCCTCCACGCCTTGCACTCAAAGGCAATCACCTTACCCTCTTTTATAGCGATGATGTCTGGGGAGTAGCTGTTTCCTGATCCAGCCGACCTAACAACGGCGTATCCCTTCCTCCAAAGGATTTCGGCCAGTTCTCGTTCTGCCTTTGCACCCTTTTTATACCCCATCTTCTCCCCTTAAAAATTCTTTCCGCCGCTTAAATAAATGCTGCGCCTCGGGTGGCCGGCGGATCGGTGAAACCCGGTCAACAAGGCGCAGCACATCCCTTCCCTTTCGGTGTAAGTCATGCTCACCCCTCTCGAGAAGGCTTTAGAGGAAATAGCAAGCCAGTCGCCAGATTTTGCAGTAATAGTAGAGGGGAAAAGGGATAAAGAAAGCCTAAGAAAGCTAGGAGCGAGGAACATCGTCATCATAAACCAATTTCACGGCTTTGAAGATCTCTCAGAGAGCCTTTATAGGAGGGGGGTTAGGAGGGTCGTCATCCTCACCGATTTTGATCGAAAGGGAAGGGAGATAAGGAAGAAGCTGCTCCTGCATCTCTCAAATTGGGGTATAAGGGAAATCCAACGCCCGAGGAGGATCATAAAAGAAACCACGGGCGTGAAGGAGATTGAATACCTTTATGAGAGGGTTTTGGAGATAGAAGGAGGTGATTTCTATGGGAAAAATCTACGTAGACTCCGTAAAGTACGTTATTCACGCAAAGCTCGAAGCAAGAGGGATGGTAGACAAACCCGACGTCATTGGAGCCATATTCGGCCAAACGGAGGGGCTTCTTGGAGGTGAACTTGACCTTCGTGAGCTACAGAAAACGGGAAGGATAGGAAGGATCGAAGCAAAGCTCGAGAGGAAGAACGGAAAAACCTACGGAGAGATATACGTACCCTCTGGTTTGGGGGTTGTTGAAACAGCCATCATCGCCGCCGCTCTAGAAACGATCGACAGGATTGGACCCACGGAAGCAAAGATAACGGTGGAGAAGATCGAGGATGTTCGGGCAGCCAAACGTCGTTATATCATAGAAAGGGCCAAGGAGCTCCTAAAGAGGCTCATGGAGGAAGAGCTCCCAGACTCGAAGGAGTTCATCAATAAGGTGAAGGAGGAGTTAAGGAAGGCAGAACTGAGAGAGTACGGCCCCGATAGACTACCAGCCGGACCGGAGATCGACGAGTCCGATGAAATTATTGTCGTAGAAGGTAGGGCCGATGTCATAAACCTTCTAAAACACGGAATAAAGAACGTCATAGCCCTAAACGGTAATAGGGTCCCGAGGACAATAAAGGAGCTCTCTAAGAGGAAGATAACAACCCTCTTCGTCGACGGAGATCGAGGCGGCGACCTCATCATCCGTTCCGTTCTAGAGGAGGCCGACGTAGACTACATCGTAAAGGCTCCCGACGGAAAGGAAGTAGAGGAGCTCACCCAGAAGGAGATCCTCAAAGCGCTGAGGAGGAAGATCCCCGCTGAGGAATACAGGAAGCATCTGAAGAGAGGGAAGGTAGTGAAGGAACCCGAACCGACGGAGAAGGAAGAGGGGAAGGAAAAGCAAGAAACAGAGGATCCGGATCTAAAGGTAATAGAAGAGCTCAGGGGGTCCCTGGAAGCCATACTTAAGGACAAAGAAGGGAACGAGATCGCCCGTGTTCCAGTAAAAGAGCTCGTATCTACAATCAAGAACGGTGAAGGAGTAGAGAGCGTTTACATGGACGGTATTATAACGAAGAGGATCCTTGAGGCGGCCAAGGAGAAAGGGGTAAAGAAGATTGTTGGTGTAAAGCTCGGACCCACCGTCAAGAGAGAGGACTACCCAGAGATCGAAATAAAGACCCTCTCTTAGGGCTAAACCTTTCTATTCTTTTTCCCTTCTTTCTTCATGGCAATACGCTGGTACCATAACCCCATCCACGAGCTATTTCACGTCCCTACAACCATAAGAAGGCTCTATCTCCTTAGTGCTGTAAGGACAATTATTGTATCCCTCGGTGGAGTATTTCTACCCCTTCTTTTCTTCAAAGAGCTCGGAATAGGAGGACCGGTATTATACGCGCTAGCCTACATAGCGGGTGTCGGAATCACAGACGCTTTCCTCCTAAAAAGAGGAGAGAGCTGGTTGGAGAGGGATATCTCGCTGGGAATATTCATCTCCTCGATCGGTCTCGTTC
>WAPE01000088.1 GCA_015520865.1 Candidatus Iainarchaeum sp. | reverse complement strand
TCGATCGTTTTAAACACTTCCTCCACCTCCATCATTAGACCCCATATATCGTGAGACCGTAGCTCATCCCATGGGGCTCCGCCTCTATAACCCAACTGAGCTTCCGTGGGCCCGTGGTCTAGCCCGGCATGACGCCTCCCTCACGCGGAGGAGGTCCCCGGTTCGAATCCGGGCGGGCCCATTACAGAGTTTCACCCCCTATAACTCTAGGTCAACCTTTAATAGCCCCCAGTCCCATAAGATAGGGAGATGATCAAAGGACAGGCCCGCCTCGTTTCGGAACTCATACTCGCTGCAATCGGTTTAATACTTGTAGTGATTCTATGGAATACGCAATTTGGCGTGATTTACAAATCTGAAGGTTCAGCAGGGACGACGATAACAACAACGAAGACAAACTTGATTCTTCTTACAACCCTTGTAGGAACCGAAGGAAACCATCAGAAAGTATGCTTCGTAGTAAAAACGACCTCTGGCTTGCTTGATACCAATGAACTAGCTCTTTACATAGGAAATAACCTTGTATCGTCTTCGACGAGCTGTGATAGAATCGGCTATAAGACTCCCTGTAATGTGTGCACACTGGTAAATCTTCCTTCAGGCCCCTACACAGCAAAGCTCACCTATCCCGGTGGTTACATCTCAAAGAAAATCTTTCTACCGCCTGTACCGGTTCCTCCGTCAATTTCTCTTAACATTGTTTCTCCTACCCCTACGAAGACGAACGGATTGTACTTTGACGACTATTTCGTTAATGAGGGTACATCTGTAACCTATTCCATAGAAGCAAACGACGATAAGCCTGGGTTTACTGTAAAATTTGACTGTGAAGGTGATGGAACCTACGAGTTACAAGATGTCTCGCCTGATAAGAACTACTCGAAAACCTTTACATGCGACTATGGTGAATACTCATCATTTCGGCCTACATTGATCGTTCAAGATATATCGGGTTTAGTCTCGGAGAAGAACCTTAGTATAGCGCTCTTTTCCTTGAGGTACAACGCTCTTTTATCGTTCTATGGAGGCGTAAAGCGGTATCTGAACAATCTTTTTTACGGAGATTATAACAACTTTACCGTAACTATATACGGCCCCTACGGAACCTATACGGTTGACGGGAACTGCTTCGACAGGGCGAGTGCTTCCTTTACACCTTCTTCACTCGGCCCTTATCTCCAAATAGGAGATACAACAAATACATACGGCTTTAACTGTTCTTTGGATGTGGATTACAATTCCGAAACGTTTTACACGTGGTCTGTAAAAGTCTGGAGGTATTACAAGTGCTCTTCTGCATCGGAGTGTGCCTCCGATATTTCCAACGGGGTAAACACGAAGCCCGCCCTTATTACGCTTCAATCGGACCTATCCACTGCTATAACCCTTGGCGAAAAAGACTACTCTAATGTCGTCTTTGACGCCAATGGTCACTCGGCGGAGATAGATCTCAACGTGACAGATAGTACCGGATACCTTACTGTGGCCGCTCTAGAGCGTCCTTCAAAACTCCTCGTAGAGGCTCCGGAGCAGGTATGCTGTTTGCTTGGAGGAGAACCAGGTTTTCCTCTCTGTCCTACACTACCTTCTTTTCTAATCAAATACAGTGAGGTAAACAGCTTTAGAATAGAGGAGTACCCTACGAATCCAAGCTGCTTTGATGCACAACCAGGTAACCCCGACGTTTCTTTATCCGTTGATCTTACTGAAGCGAATTCACAACTTTATACAATTGGATCACCCGACTACTACCTTGAGGACAACGTAGACTTGAAGCTGTACTGTGACGGAACCGGCCCGTTTTATCTTGAAACTAATGTACACGATGTATCAACCACCGGAGCAGAACTGAACAACTACTGTTCCAATGTATATGAGGTGCCTCCCTAGCCTTCTATCCAAGGAACTTCTGCCTGATCTACCCTGAACTTAGGGTTTACTGGCTCGGAAGGGTCTGTTCTTATTCCGGCCTTATAGGCTAGTAGTCCTGTCCAAGCGATCATTACACCGTTGTCTGACGCGTACTTCATAGGAACCACGTAGGTTCTTGCCCCCCTCTCGGAAGCCATGATCTTTATCATCCCCTGAAGCCTCTTGTTCGCGGCAACTCCACCTACGAGAAGTACCTCCTCCTTTTCCGTATGGGCCAATGCCCTTTCGGTTACCTCCGTTAGCATGGCAAAGGCAATCTCTTGGACAGAAAAACAAACATCTTCGGCGGGATATCTTTCCAGCGCCTTTATCGCAGCCGTTAGCAATCCTGAGAATGCTAGGTCGCTCCCCTTAACCGTGTAAGGTAAATCAATGAGCTCCTTCCCTTTCTTAGCTAGTTCTTCTACTTTGGGAGCTCCTGGAAATGGGAATCCAAGCTCCCTTGCGAAGGAATCCAGAAAGTTACCTATCCCCATATCCAGAGTTTCTCCAAAAACGCGATACCTTCCGTTTTCGAAGGCGATTATCTGCGTATTTGCTCCCGAGATGTAGACGACGAGAGGATCCCTTGTTTTTGTCAGGAGCTTCCCTATTTCAATGTGGGCAACCCCGTGGTTAACCCCCACAAGGGGCTTCTTGAATCGGACGGCTAGGTACCTTGCAAGGATGGCCCCCGTCCTGAGGGAGGGTCCTAGACCGGGTCCTATAGCGAAGGAAATTACACCTACATCTTCTACCGATAGACCGGCCTCTCGAAGGGCATTGGCGAGTACTTCCGCACCCTTCTCTGAAAAGAGGGCGGCTGCTTCCCTGGGAAGGATCCCTCCTTCCTTCGGTCTTAGGCTAACCCTTTGGTCTGCTAAGATGTTTCCCTCTTCATCAACTATCCCTACTCCAAAGGTGTGGGCGGTCGATTCGATCCCCAGGGAGACGAGCATCAACCATTTATATGAGGAGGACCCTTTTTGAATGTGTACAGGCTCGTCCTGCTGGATATTGACAACACGCTTTATGACGCAGACTCTGCTTACAAGGCCGCTGAAGAGGCTGTATTCAGAGAGCTTCAACGGCGCTACAACCTCCTTACATGGGAAGTGTTCGTCGAGCACTATCGAAAAGCCCGATCCCTCGTCCACAAACAGCTGAGCGGTTCTGCCTCTATGCACAACCGCTTCCTTTACTTTCAAACGATGATGGAGATGATGGGGCTTACGTTGGAGCCCGGGATCCTTCTTCGCTTGACGAATCTCTATTGGAGGACCGTTCTGAGGGTATCAAAACCTTTTCCTGGAGTGAAAACAACCCTCCGAAGGCTAAAGGAGTACAACGTAAGAATTGGGGTGGTAACGGATCTCTTGGCTCATATCCAGGCAGAAAAACTTCTTCACTTGGGTGTAGATCGCTACATAGACTTCATGGTCTCAAGTGAGGAGGCGGGGAGGGAAAAGCCGCATCCTTCTATCTACCTTACGGCTCTTCACAAGGCTCATATACCTCCAGAAGACGCCCTTATGGTGGGTGATGACATTGAAAAAGATGTCCTAGGAGCTAAAGACGTTGGTATCACAGGGGTTCTCTTTGGATCGGATGATCCTCGAGCGGATTACTCTATAACACGTTTCGATGAACTTCTTCCCATTGTTTTGGGAGAAAGAAGGAAAGGAAGAACGCGTAAACGTTTTATCTTCATACATCATCGTGTTCTGGAGGAAGGAGGTTGGGAAAAGGTTATTGAGGCGTTAACGGCTACAGGGTTAAAGGTCGTTGTTTACGGGGAGGGTCCTGTTAGGGATTTGCTGGACATCGGGCGAAACCTTCCCGTTAGAACGATATTCTATCGCGAGCGTTCCCGCAGGCACCTATACGAACATCTTTTTGACGTTACAAGGTCAATACCCTGGAGAACAATCGTTGTGGACGAGAGGGAATCCTACCTTCGTACTGCTAGACACCTCATGGCGAAGACTGTGCTGTGGAAGAACTGGAAGGAGCCCTTTATTCCAGACTACTTTGCTCAGAGACCGGAGGACCTCCTCGAAGCGGTCAAACTACTGCTTTGACTCCTTCTTCATCGTATAGCCGCACCTGCCGCAGTAGTACCGGTCCCCGTGGTCTGCCATGAAAACTCCCGGACCACAACGAGGACAGAAGGGTCTAGTTCTCTTGAGTTCACCGTTCTCTACTACGTAGAACTTCCACTTGCTACTGGGCTTGTGCTTCACCATCGGATATCACCCCGTTCCTTTTCAGGATGTACTCGGGCTCGATGGTCTTCATAACATCGAGATCCTTATACACGTAAGCTTCTATAAAGAATTCCTTTGCTCCGCTCTTCCCTTTAATCTTTTTTACTATGACAGCCTCGGGAGATGCCCCCGTTTGGGCTACTACAATTTCCTTTGCTTCCTGTCTCGATGGGGTAACTTCCTTCTTTACCTTTACAACGATCTCCTCCCTCGACAGTAGCGGGTTTTCCTTCCTTTCCACAACTTCCACCTCCATCCTCTCACCTCGCTATTGCAACGGCGTACTTTCCTGGATACTTGATCCCCATGAGCTTTGCGACTTCAGATTTTTCTGGATTCAGGACGATAACCATGCCGCGCCAGAACTTCGTAAAGGAGGTTCCTCCACAGACAGGACACTTTTCTGCATCGAGAGGAACTAAGGCCTTGCAGTTTCTACACGCTTTAAGCTTCTCCGCCATTTTCTCCTTCCTCCAGCCATTCCCACTTACCCAATCCAGGTTGTCTCATCGTTAATCCTACCTTCGAGTCCGCTATCGTCTCCTTTAGCGAAACCGACACAATCCTCGCCCTTACCTTATCCTTCATACCTACGACCTTTCCGGAATCCCTTCCGACGAAGGCCGGTATCGATGGATCGTAGCGTACGTAGTCATCCATAATCTGGGACATATGAACGAGTCCGTCCATAGGCCCTATCCTTACAAAAAGGCCGAATTCTGCTACATCAACGACATAGCCGTCTACAACCTCCTGAAGTAGTGGAACGTAGGTGAGTACTTCGAATACCGTGTCAACAAAGACGTTGGGGTCTCCTGGAATGATAACGGCGTCACCGATTTCTTTTATCGATGTTACCGCCACTACAACGCCCATGTCTTCGTCTACTCGACCTTCAAGATCCTCCTTTAGCTGAGACAGTACCGCTTCCTTCAGATCTCCCGAAAGCTTGGCGGGAGGAACCGCTACAGAGTCTCTAACGGTGTAGACGTAGAACATCCTACCCCTCCTCTTCCTCGAAGCG
Source organism: Candidatus Iainarchaeum sp. (assembly GCA_015520865.1). GTDB lineage: Archaea > Iainarchaeota > Iainarchaeia > JAADDC01 > JAADDC01 > WANZ01. The sequence continues at coordinate 294 of WAPE01000088.1, read as the reverse complement.
CTTTATCGCTTCGGAGATGAGCTGTGTGGCTTCCTTTACTCCCTTGAACTCCTTTACCTTGACCCATTTTCCGGGTTCAAGCTCCTTGTACCTCTCGAAGAAGTGTTTTATCCTGTTAAGGGTTGCCTCGGCGCAATCGGAGATATCCTTCACGGAGTCCCACGTTGGATCGAGCTTCGACACGGGAACTGCGACTATCTTCTCGTCCTTTCCGTTCTCGTCTTCCATGAGAAGGACCCCAATGGGACGAGCCCTTATTACCGTTCCAGGAGCCACAGGCTCTCGAGATAGGAC
>WAPE01000087.1 GCA_015520865.1 Candidatus Iainarchaeum sp. | reverse complement strand
GGCGAGGATGATTTCCCGGATGGACTCAGGTGTTTCCTCCCCCTCCGGGATGTACGTTCCTTCCTCCTTGTAGCGTTCGAGAACCCGCTTTACAATCTCGTCTACTACGACCTCATCGATGTCGACTGCTCTTTCTTCCTTCTTCTTTTCTTCTTCCTCTTCTTTTCCTCCTGAAAAGATCTTCTTGAGCTGATCTAGCGCTTTTGCCATCTCTTCCTCCCCTCTTCAAAGTACCTCTGCACCTCCTTCTTTACGGCCTTCATACCCCTGACGTCTCTCTTTACGAGGCCCCTCAGGAACTCGGTTCTCCTCTGGAGCTCGTCCTCAAGGTCTGAAAGCTCGAGACCCGTATAGTCCCTGAGGGTTTTTAGGTAAGCGACGTTGGATTCCACCTGCAGTACCGTGTCCTCCCTCGGTTCCCAAACGAAGATCGTCCGCACGATGGGTTTTTCCTCCTGGCTTATTACCTCCGCTATCTCCGTTATCCTCCTTATCGTCCCTTTTCTCCTATCATGTATCCTGTGCTGAACGATGATGAAGTCCAGGGCCGTTGCCATAACGTCAGGTACGTTCATAGGGGGCGAGGTAATCCTTACCATCGTTTCTCGAGCCGAGTTCGAGTGTATCGTTCCCATACTTCCATCGTGCCCCGTATTCATTGCCGTGAAGAGCGTAAAGGCTTCCTTATGTCTTACTTCACCTACGATAATACGATCAGGCCTCATACGGAGGGCGTTCTTTACGAGCACATCCATACTTACTTCTCCCGTTCCTTCAATCCCGGGAGGCCTGGCTTCCAGCCTTACCCAGTGTTCGAGGGGTAGGTTGAGCTCCGCCGTGTCTTCTATGGTGATAATCCTCTCGTAGGCCGGTATGAAGGCTGCCAGAACATTAAGGCTCGTTGTCTTTCCCGAACCTGTCCCTCCGGCTATGAGGATGTTGGCCGGTTTGGCCCCCATGCCGTCGACGGCCATCCAGAGGAAGGCCGCTATCTCAGGGGTAAAGGTTCCAAACTTTATGAGATCTACGATGGTGTAGGGATCCTTCCTGAACTTCCTGATCGTGATCGTGGACCCATCCACCGAAACAGGGGGTATCGTGGCGTTCACTCGGCTTCCGTCAGGTAGTCTAGCGTCGAGTAGCGGGTTCTCGATATCTATCCTCCTTCCCACATCTCGAGCGATTTTATCGATAATATCTCGGATCTCCTCGTCCTCATAGAACTCGATATTTGTTTTCATCATCCCGTAGCGTCGGTGAAATACGTAAACCGGCCGTTTAGGTCCAATAACCATAATCTCTTCGAGCTCATCGTCCGCTAGTAGAAAGTCAAGAAGTCCGTAGCCTATCATTTCTCTGACGACGGCTTCGGCATAGAACTCCTTTCTAGCAGGAGGTATTCCCAGTTCTGGGAAATTTTCTATGATCTCGAGGACCTTTCTCTTGTAGAAGTTCCTTTTCGCCTCAAGATCTCTGAACCGCATTCCTGTTATCGCTATAAGTCTTGCGGCCGCATCTTTGAGGATGTTTATTATCTTTCGCTCCGCCTCGGTGGGCTTTGGTACGGGAACCTCATAGTGAAGGAGGGGATCTCCCTCGACACGATAGATCTTGGTATTTCCGTACTCCTCGATGAGGACCTTTACCGGTCCGCCCGCGGGTTTTTCCTCTGTCTTCACCTCTTCAGGCTTGATGGCGGACTCTTCCCTTTTCTTCTCTTCTTTCTTTTCCTCTTCTTTGGCGGCCTTTATGAGCTCTTCCAGGTAACCCATCGGCTAAGTAAGGGAGCCGTTCAATAAAAACGTTGGTGCTGATAAGAACGTGGTCAGCGTCATACGGCCGGAGTTATGTATAAGATGTAAGGGGCGCCTTTGGTGCGGTCTTAAGAAGTGCCCTCTCCTGGAAGCAAAGAAGATCGTGAAGAGTTTTACCCTCTCGGAAGAGCTTGCCGGCTACTCTCCTCCATCTCTCCTTGTTGGCTGGGGAGGATATCCAAAAGTAAATGTTACTCCGCTCGTTACGGGAGATAAGCCGGAATTGTCCGATAATCCTCCTATCTGGGCACGAAATAGCTTTTCTATCGACGAGATACTGAACCTTCGTTTCCGAATGGGAGGAGGAAGCCGGAAGGTTGATGTGAAGGAGCCCGACAAGATCGTTTTGCTTACCCAGGAGGTTGCTATGAGCCGAAAACCCGTTGCTGTGGATGTAGAGTTTCTTCAAAAGCCAAAACCGACGATATCCTATTCGAACCTCTTCCCTCCTATCGGATTTAAGGCCCCCTTAAAGTCCTTGGAGCTGGCAGAGAATCCAAAGGTTGATAAAAGGGTAGAAAAGCTGTACTACGACGATATAAAAGCGAAGGAAGCCCTCGTTTTCCTTTACGAACACGGATATGATGTTTACGACCTTGCTCGCTACCTTACGGCGGGTTTGTTGGGTATAGAAAAGAAGCTCGTTCCGACCCGATGGGCAATAACGGCAGTTGATTCAACGATCTCTGATTATCTGCTCTCCCAGGTCTCTTCTTACCCTACCGTCGAAAGGGTCCTCCTCTTCCATTCCCATCTTTACGACAACCACTTCTTCATCTTCTTTATTCCGGGGCCCTGGGCCTTTGAACTTGTAGAGGCCTGGGCTGCCAAGAGCTTTTGGGCTTCAGGGAAGCGACTCATTCTTTCCGACCACGAGATAGGAAGAAGCCGGAGCGACTATGCAGAAAACGTAGGCGGATCCTACTACGCTACGAAGATCGCCGTCCTTGAAAAGCTTAGAGAGATGAAGAGGGTAGCGTCCGTTCTCGTTCTAAGGGAGGTGAGGGAAGGCTACTATGCTCCCCTTGGTGTGTGGCAAGTAAGGGAGAACGTTAGGAATGCCCTGAGGGGAAAACCCCTGGAGTTTTCTTCCCTCGGCGAGGCGCTAGACTACGCTTACAAGAATCTAGGGATGAGGATAAGGCCGGATGAATGGAGAGAAAAGAGTGAGCTTCTCAAAGGGGTTCAAAGGAGGTTGTTCTAGGGGCAGCGGACCGTAGGCCGCCTTCTGTAGATCGGTGGGATTCAGCTAAGCGGGGTTTAGCCCCTTGCACCCATCCCGGGCCGTTTCACCCTTCTCCATCCCTCATCGGTCGTCCTACTCATCCCTCCGGATGGGAGGTATCGTTTCTGCTCCCGGGCGGCCCTCTCGGGCCGGGGGATTGCTCCCCTTTTGGAGCGGGTGGGCGGACCTTCCTCGGGAGCACCCCGAGGCCCACCTGTCCGCTACCCCGTTTCTATCTCTGTGGATTATGTATAAAAGCCTCAGGGTAGGTGACAGTCATCACAGTTCAGTATCCGTGTCCCTCATCATCGGCCAACCCAAACTATGAGGCGAAGGGTTTTTGGAATACATTTATCGGGCGTCGAATCGGTAATGCAGGCGTTGAAATCACGGACCACGATCCAATTTGGGTTAGCTGGTGGGTTCTCTTCGCAACCAAGTAGCCTGGCGAGGGAGGAACTACCTTCTAGTTTACAGTTTACGTCGTTTAAGAAGAACAGGTTGTGTTCGTTGGAGTAAGACCCCTCTACTATACATCCTGGCACCGAAATATCACCCACCTGGCACCTCCAGGGTCCGTTAGCTAGCAGAAGTGTTGTAATCGCGTGATCCACCGTGATCTCTATCCTTCTATAGAGAAGATCATGAGAAAGTGTTTCTAATAGTTCGTGGAACGCGTTGGTAAAGATCGTCATACCTGCGGTCACGATTAGGACCGCAAGGACGGCGTCCAGACCGAATACCTGCCCCCTCAACCACATTCACCCTTCCAGACGTTGATCTCCATCGTAGAGAGGTTAACCGAGATCCAAGAGTCGGCGTAGGTAGTTGTTTTTATGTTAGCTTCTGAGAGGTTTGCGAGGTTCACCTCTGTGGTGGCCAGATCCTTAAGGTAGTGGCATATGGCGATCTTTTCAGCCTTCACGAAGCCCTCCCAGTTCGGTGTAACCGCTGGTATTAGGAGGGAGAGTATGATGGCTGCCAGCAAGAGGTCAAAGGAGAAGACCCCCTTCATCCGTTCACCTCCACACCAGCGTTTTTTAATCCGGCTATGATGGCTTCCCTTTCGGGTTTCGCGTCGACGACGATTCCGTTATCGTACTGATAAAGGGTGATGGTAAAGGGAGTGAGGTGTATCTGCTCTGTGTTTGTTTCTACGATCGATAAAGTAGGGGAGGACTTTACGAGCTTCGCAGAGGTATCCACAGTCGGATACACCGCTGCAAAGGCTACCAATACCCCTACAACGACGGCACCTATCATGATGAGCACCGAAGGCCAGATCTGACCCTTCAACCTATCCCTACCTCCGCTCCCCTCTTCCAAAGGAGGATCTTTGTAACCCCCTTAACAGTCCCACCCTCTGTGAAGGGATTTCCTCTAACGGTGAAGGTGCAGGGGGTACTGCAGGTGTTGTAATCCTCGATCGTGTTGAGCTCTCCCCTCAGTGGATAGAGTCGAACCTCTCCGCCTCCAGGAACGATGATCGTTAGCGATAGATTTGCTTCGTCCCAGTACCTTACAAAGTAACCGGCGCTTTCGAGGGAAAGGAGAGCGTTCTTCATCTCGTAGGCTCTCTTTACATCGTACTGAAAGCCCATAAAGGTCGTTAAGTAGAAGTTCGCCAGAACGGCGAAGAGGCCAACTAGAGCGACGAGTATGAGGGCGTACTCGAAGGACACGGCTCCCCTCACCGCAGACCACCTATGATCGCTCCTTTCATGTTGTAAGCCTTCTGGACCTCTCCTCCCATGGCCTTCGCGAGGAATATCATTCCGGCTACCGCAACAAGGGCTAATAGTACCCCTATCCCGACCATAACGAGGTATTCGACGTGGGTCTGGGACTTCACGGTATCAGCTCCTTTACGAAGGGTCCTTCAGCCCCGGCGGCCTTTGCCGCCATCCATCCAATCCCTACGATTGCTACGGCAATTATAAGGGCGAAAAGGATAGCCTCGTTCACCGACAGGAGATACTCTATTGCCGTCTGGGACCTCACGATTAGATGAAGAGGATGGAGGTATATAAACAGGGAGGCCCTATGAAGGTTGTGGACCCAGGTCCAACCCTCACCTACGGTCTCGTCCTTCTTGGGTACATCGTTCTCAGACCTCTCTATACCCGTTTGATGAAGAAGCTCCTTTCCCTAACAAAAACCGAAGTTGATGACAAGCTCTTTTGGGCCGTAGAGAAGCCCACTTGGATCGGGATTCTCATCATCCTTACCGATTACTTCCTGAGGACCATCTTCTTTGACGAGCTGCTCCACGGAACCCTCCTCACGGTGGCAGTCATCTTTTTCACCATTGCACTTCTACGCCTCGGTAGGGTCCTTATCTACGAGGTTTTGGGCTCTACCCGCTTTCTTCTTGTAGATAAAAAGACAAGGCAAACGGCTCTTTCAGTTCTTTCCAACCTCTACATCGCTACTATTGTCTTTTTTGCAGTGATATACATCTTTTCCCTCTGGGGTATCAGCATTACGCCCCTTCTAGCTTCAGCGGGCTTCTTCGGTTTAGTCTTAGGTCTAGCACTGAAGGACCCCTTCGAGAACCTCATTTCTGGCATCCTACTCCTTGCAGATCCTCCCTTTAGGGTGGGGGACTGGGTGAAGGTAAATGAGATCTTCGGAGAGGTGAAGGAGATCGGATTGAGGAATACGCGGATCCTATCCTTCGACGGAAACCTCGTTACGCTCCCAAACTCCTCCGTTGTCAACTCCGTTGTCACGGATTACCATCTCCCCGATGACAGGGTAAGGATCCGTCTAAAGGTGGGTGTATCTTATGATTCCGATCCGGAGAAGGTCAAGGAGGTCCTACTATCTGTTCTTAGGTCCGATAAACGAGTTTTGAGGGATCCAGAACCGAAGGTGTTCTTCGTGGAGATGGGAGACTTTGCCCTTATCTTTGAGGTTTGGTTCTGGGTAAGGGCGAGGGACATGTACGAGACCCGCTCGGACATCAACACGAAGATCTTTTATGAGCTGAAGCGGAAAGGAATAGAGATTCCATTCCCTACAAGAACCGTCTACCTGAAGAACCTTTGAGCGATTCGTTCTATCCGGTCGGTGAAGGGACAGAAGGAGCATCCTACCCGATAGAACCCCTTCTTGTAAAGCTCGTTTATAGGGTAACCCCTTGACCATAGGAAGAGCTGCTCGTCGAGGTAGCTCCAGTACTTGATGGGCGAGAAAACCCAGAATTCATCCTTTCTTAACTCAGGTCTCAGAGATCTCGCCTTGCTTTCGGCGATGCGGTCACCATTCAGTAGTATCGGGTTATCAAAGTTCTTCCTGACGTAATCGTAGAGGGAGCCTATCTTATCTCGCGTGCAGAGCCTCCTTCTAAGGTAGTCCTCGCCGAACTCGTCGTACTTCTTCGCTACGGGTGCCTCTACTCTTTCTATCGGCCCTACGATCTTCTCTACCTCCTCTAAATACTGATACGTCTCTTCATGCTCTCCGCCTGTATCCACGAAAACGGGAACCACGTCTATTCCTGCTTCCTTTGCCAGAAAAAGAACAACCGACGAATCTTTACCTCCAGAAAACGGCACAACAGCCTCCCGGTCCTTCACGACATCCCTCATCTTCTCTATCGTTACCCTTATCTTCTCCTCTACGTGGTTTAGATTCTCCCTAACTAGGTCCCCTTTCTCGATCGTTACCGTATCACCTTCCCTCACGACGATCCTTCCGCCTTCCCTGGGAAACGTCCCGAGGGGTTTTTCACCCCCGTAGTACACCTCCGTGGAGCCCCTTAGGTGGACTAGGGGTGTTCCTATCTCTCTTTTCATCAGTTCTTCTACGAGCTCCCTGTAGGGCCATTCCTTGGGTAGGAAGTAGACGTCGTCACCTGGTTGGAAGTTTGTGAGGAAGTTCGTTGGCCTTCCGAGGTAGTACAACTTCTTCCAGCGTACATCCGATAGAAACCTCGTTTTTGATCCTTCAACGAAGTCTACGATCTCCCTCATCCTTCCGTTGTGAACCTTCTCCTTCCAGAAGACGACCACCTTCCTCCAGGCATTGTTTAGGTCTTCCGTTAACCACCGCTCATCAGATTTTCCAAGTAAAACGATGGTAAAGTCCTTAGGTTCTATGGAACGAATGGCTTCTTCCAGTTCTCTGTGCTTGACACCAAGGTTACGTATTGGAGGAACCCAGCGATAGACCCTCTCGAAAACGTGGAGGACGGCTTCCCTGTCCTTCCTAGACTTCGTGTATATGATCAATCTTCCACCTCGAAGATCTTGAGTCGACTCCTTCTTCCCCTGACGAGGCGAACCCTTCCGTACATTTCCTTTAGTATTTCTAAAACCCTGCGGTTCGCCTCGTCATTCTTGGCCTCCTCCTTTACCCAAATTTCGAGAAAGTCCTCTTTCCTTTCTACTTTCTCCTTCTTTGCCCCGGGATGGACCTTCACCTTAATCAAAGCCATATCGAACTTCTTGGTAGTCACTCCTAAAGGCGATTACCTCCCTTCGAACCCCCTCAGGATCCTTTAAGGCCTTCGTCATGAGCTCTGCGATGTAATCCATTTCCCCTTCCTTCATTCCAAAGCGGGTCATCTCCTGGACGCCTATTCGAATACCGCTGGGATCCTTCGGATCCTTATCCCAAGGTAGCATGTTCTTGTTGAGGATGATATTGGCCTTCTCGAGGGTTTCGGCGACCTTTTTCCCTCCTCCCTTGTCTTTTACGTCAACGGCGATCTGGTGGGTCTTTGTGAAACCTAGATCTTCCGCCACGACGTTCCATCCCCTTGTATAAAGCGCTTCTGCAAGGGCTTTAGCGTTCCTCACTATCTGGTTGGCGTATTCTCTACCGAATTCCTTCATCTCTTCAAGCGTGACGGCTAAGGATGCTAGTCTATGGAGGTGATGGTTGGAAACGATGTAGGGAAAAGTCGTCTTATAGATCTTCTTGAACGTTTCCTCGTCATCGGAGAGTATAACGCCTCCCTGGGGACCCGGAAATGTTTTATGGGTGGATGCCGTCACTACGGTTGCGCCCTCTTTGAGGGGGTTCTTGAAGGGTCCGAGGTGGAGCCCCAAAACGTGGGCGGAGTCATGGACTACTGGAATGCCCGTTTCAGCGATTTCCTTAACGGGATGGGGAAATAGGTAGAGGGAAGCCCCCAGAACCACGAAGTCCGGCTCCTTCTCTTCCAGGAGCTTCCTCGCCTTATCCACATCGACGTTCCATCTTTCGAGGTCGAAGGGCAGGGAGATGGTATCAAAGCAGAGGACCTCGGCTCCTAGCTCGTGACTGATGTGGGCCCCGGAGGGGAGGCCGACGTTGGCCAATAAACCTCTCTTTTTCATGGCAAAGAAGGTCGAGAAATTGGCCGTAACACCGGAGATCGGCCTTACATCGGCATGCTTAACGTTAAACACTTCCTTGAAGAGCTCCGTTACGTAGACTTCGAGCTCATCAATGAATCTGGTTCCCTGATAGTAGCGCTTTCCAGGTTTCCCCTCTGCGTACCTATGCATGAAGTCGTTTACGTAGACCCTCTTTGCTCTCTCGCTCATCACGTTCTCCGAGGCGATGAGGTTAATTGAGTGGGACCTCCATTCCTCCTGCTTCCTTATTATCTCCTCTACCTTCAAGGGATCACCTCCTTTCTACCTTTCTTCATCCTTTTATGAAGCTCATCATCGTAGTTCGGATTCATCCCCTTGACGAGAGGGCAGAACTTTGGCTCGGGGCATCCACCGATGACGCACTTCGGTAAAGGAACCCTCGAACCGTTTAACTCCGCTGTTAACACTCCAAAGAG
>WAPE01000086.1 GCA_015520865.1 Candidatus Iainarchaeum sp. | reverse complement strand
TACCTACGAGGGAGGAAAAAGAGAAGCAAGGAAAGCTTGGGAGCATATCTGGAGCAATCTAGATCCTGAAGATAGAGAATTCCTTAAGAACCACATAGAGGAGTTCGTAGACGAATGGGGAAACCTCCATCTTCGCTTCGATAAACAGGAGGCCTACCTAGGAAGGCTAAGACTTGGGCAGAGTGGCGTGATAAAGGTTATATTCAAGCTCGAAGCATATCCAGCACGAAGGGAAAAGTTCCTGGAGGTGGCCCGAAGGCTGGTGGGACGGTGAAGTTCTACGATTATGTAAGGATGGATGTCAATGAAGAAGTAGAGAACATAGCCAGAGAGCTTGGGGTTACTATCGTATCAAAAAGGAAGAGAATCTTCGAAGAAAGGGATCCAGGAAGGGCAAAGAATCTTCTTGGAAAAGCGAAGGTGATCTTCATCTCCTTCGTTCCAGATGAAGCGTTCCTCTCCCTGGCAAAGCAAAAGAACGTTTTTGTAGGCATTTTCCTTTCTGAAGTAAACGAAAGGAGTTTAGGAAAGTACGTAGAGATCCTTAGACTGCTCCAGGGGGCACGGATACCTATCCTACTCGCCACCGGAGCAAAGGAGATAACCGAAATGCGATCCGGTATGGATATGGCCACGTTAGGAGTGCTCCTGGGGTTAAGAAAGGAGAACGCTGTTACTGCGGTGTCGAGGAGGTGGGGGGAGATCCTTGAAGCCCCTTAGACCTACCCTTCGAAAGAAAAAGCGATGGATCTACGTAAAGTTTTTGCTAGACAAACCGGAGGATCCAGAACTATGGGCAAAAAGGAAGATCAGAAGGATTCTTGGGGCCTGGGGCTACGGAACAGCGGTTATAAGGGTAGAAAAGGCAGGGAGCGGTCTGTTGATATCTGTAAAAAGGGAGTGGACCGATCTTGTTCGAGGAGCATTGGTCTTCGGTAAAGAACCCTTCATCCCTGTGACCTACGTCTCGGGTACCCTTCGGGCCCTCAAGAGAAAGGGTTTTATTACTGAAGAGGGGTAATTTTATCATGGACGTCGTTAAGGCACTCCACTGGCTCGCGCTCTTTCTGGCAGTCTTGGGACCTCTCCTGGGAGGTCCGGGAGTTTTCAATATGGTTCTGCTAACGATGTTCGTCCTGGGGCTCGTCGCGGCTATTGCAACCTACGAAAGCGGCGTCAAGGTTGAGGGATTAACACTGTTACTGATCGTGGCCCTCGCAATGCTTATACTCCCGTCCACGAGCGGTCCAAGAGCTATTATCGAGTACCTAAACGGTGTAATCGTTCTGGGAGCCTGGTACATCCTTCCGATTGCCCTCGTCCAGGGTTGGAAGGCCCTTATCTCCTAGAAGTCCTTTGGCAAACGTCGAAGTTACAGGTAGGCATTTAAATACTTGCTTTACCAAGCTAGCCACATGGAAGGCTGGACGAAGTGGCTGTTCTGGCTCGGCGTACTGATTGCATTGATAATCGGTATACTGCCGCTAACAATGACCAACTACACAGCGACCTACGAGTGGCTGATCCTTATACAGGTGATCATCGGTATAATCATCGGCTTCATGAACATCGACGTCAAGGAAACGGCCGCCTTCTTCCTGGGCGGTATCGCGTTCCTAGTATCTTACCCAGTATTCGTTGAGTTCACCAACGGACTGACCCAGCTAGCAGGTCTCTGGACCTTCATCAACTACTTCCTAGCAGGTATGGCAGCAATGATCGCACCAGCAATCCTCTGCGTGGCATTCAAGGTACTGCCGGCCATCATGAAGGACTGAAATCCTTCCCCTAATTTTATTTTATTTTTCTAGCCAGAACAACGAAGGCCGTATGGAGTATACCCGAGGAAAGAGGCCGGGTTCTTCCTCTCAGCTTCCACTCGCGATGAATAACCTCGTGGACCTCAGGCTCGCTAAATCTGGGGGGTAGCAACTCTTCCAGCTTCTTAACCTGTTCTATGGTGGGAAGATAGGCCACGAAGAATCCAGCGGGCTTAAGGGCGTCGGCCACGAGGTTCACGAACTCCCAGGGTTCCGGAACATCAAGAAACGCCATATCAAAATTGGTTTCGCCTATTCCTGCCTCGAGGGGGTCATCAGGGTGGGCCTCTACGTTCTTTACTCCAACGAATTCGAGGTTCGAGAGAAGGATATCGTAGTGACGACGGTTCCTTTCGTAGGTAACGACCTTCCCGTTTTCACCAACGATATTGG
>WAPE01000085.1 GCA_015520865.1 Candidatus Iainarchaeum sp. | reverse complement strand
GACAAAAGCCCTCAAGGGAAATGGGAGGGTCGTTTACGCTCCGAAGGCGAAAACTTGGGTTGAGATGCCAAAATCCCTAAGAATCCTCTGGAGGCAGAGGAAGCGATGGTTTCTGGGAGATTTAAAAAACCTTGGAGGAGGCTTTACCAAGGACTGGACCTTTCTCCTGCTCGGTGACCTCATAGCGTTTTTGGACGTAGTTGTTCCCCCACTCTTGCTTCTTCTGGACTTCTGGAAACTCTTCTTCCTCTGGTGGACCTTCGAAACCGTCACCATGCTCATTCCAACCCTAGTCGAGGAAGGAAGACTTTCAAACGCCCTCCTTTTCCCTCTAATCGTCTGGTTCTGGGCTCTGTTTTATATTTCCCTTCACCTCTACGGTTACTTCAAACTCCTCGCCGGGGGCTCTGAAATCATCACCCGCCCGTGAAGAAGTTTGGTATGTCCAGATGATTTTTTTGTTTTTCTGTTTCACAGGTTTGAACCACAAACCTTATAAGTGTTCATATCCTACCCAATTATGGTGAAAGAGGATGGCGAAGTGGAAGTGTATAGTTTGTGGTTATATTTACGATGAGGAGGAGGGTGACCCTGATAATGGAATTCCCCCGGGAACCAGGTTTGAGGACTTACCTGACGACTGGGTTTGTCCTCTCTGTGGTGCTCCCAAGGATATGTTTGAAAAAATAGAGTGAGGTGGTGGAGATGCTTAGCGGAACCATAAAGAGTGGTGATTGGAAGGGGGAGAAGCACGTTCCTGTTATTGAGTATGAGAAGGAGGGCGACCTTGTCAAGGTCGAGGTTAGTGTTGGGAAGGAGGTACCGCACCCGAATACTCCGGAGCATCACATTGCTTGGATACAGCTCTGGTTCCAGCCGGAGGATGGGAACTTTCCGATTTTGGTTGGTGTTGCGGAGTTCACGAACCACAGTGACCCGCTTAGTGAGCCGAGGGCGGTTTTCTTCTTCAGGACGAGCAAGAAGGGCAAGCTTTATGCCCTCAGCTACTGCAACATTCACGGCCTCTGGGAAAACGAAATCCAACTCGAATGACTTCCTTCTTTCTTTTCATGCCTATCGGCAGGTTTATTAACCTGGGAGTAGATTCTTACCTACATTCCCCTGGTGATGGTCAATATGGAAGTGTATTCTCAGGTCATGGCCTTCGGCGGCGTGCTGTCCCTTTTGGGTATAATACTAACGTGGAATCTGGCGAGGATCGTTAAACGCCGGTGTCTCCAGAGAAAAGGTCTCTCTCATGGCTTCTCCCTGCTGGAGTACTGTTGATTCTCTGGCTCTTTGCATTCTTTGCCTCCACCTGGCGGGGAGAGTTTTCTCACTTCTGTCCAGGAAGGCTTATAACCGACCCATACTAAGCCCATACGGTGGGAACATGAAGGTTTACATGCCGGACCGTGAGTGGCCAGAGCCCTATAAAGCTGTCCTTGAGGAGCTAAGGAAGATAACAGACCCCATCACTGGAGGAGATGTCCTCGACTCCGGCGTCATAGCCGGTCTTGAAGTGTCAGATAATACCCTCAAGGTATGGCTTAAATTTGAAAGCCACACGGAGTACAACATGACCGGCGAGAGCGCGATAGCCTACTCCAAGATAATCGGGGATATAATGGAGCGTTTCGCTCTCGTTAAATTCGATAACGTTTACGTCTATGACCTGGCTAACAACGTCGTCGGAAAATTTGAGAACAAAAAAGGACACAAATTGGATGACATAAGCACGGAGCGGGCATGAGATGGGACTTCTGGGCATCTTCAAAAAACCCTCCAAAAGGCCGAAGAAAGGCCCTAGGGAAGACCTTCCTCCCGAAGTGAGGCGTGTCGTCGAGGTTCTGCGCTCCGTGAAGGACCCCGAGACGGGACTTGATATAGTGGACGAAGGCCTTTTGTACGGCCTAACGGTTGAGAAGGATAAAGTTCAGGCCTTCTTACTTATGGCCCGCTCGACACCGGAGTGCCACTTCTGCCAGAGCATAGCGATGAACGTTCAGCGGAGGATTCTGCGGGACATCGTTGAGGTCCTCAGGAAGGAAGGGTTTAAGAGGGTTGAAGTGTATAACGAGATTGGGCTTCTGCTCGAAGAATGGGGTGATGAAGATGGTTCCACCGGAGCTTGAAGAGGGGCTTCCCCTCGAAAAGGTTAAGGAGTTTTCGCTTGAAGAACTGTTGGGGATGGCAGTAAAAGCGGAGATCGGGGCGAGGAAGTTCTACGAGAGCCTCGCCGAGAGGATAGACATCCAGGAGCTTAAGAACAAGATAGAG